>NZ_DJBA01000012.1:0-114154 GCF_002435615.1 Clostridium sp. UBA5988
ATTAAAAAATATTAAAAAGTATTGACATAAGTTCAATATGCATATAATATTAATAGCATATAAATTCAAGAAATTCTATGAAGAGAAAAAGTAAGTAGTATTTTTGTTCCAAAGAGAGTTGGCATTTTGCTGAAAGCCAATGTTCAATATACAACTGAAAATCATCTCTGAGAAGCAACGCCGAAATATTTTAGTAGGTTTTGCCGGAGTCTTTCACCGTTAAAAGAAAAGCGTATTGTTAGATACGTATCTAAGTGTTGTAATTGAATCTATTAATGTAGTGTTTTTAGATTTGTTTACAGAATTAGGGTGGTAACGCGGTTTAACCCGTCCCTTGTTTTTCAAGGGACGGGTTTTTTATTTTACATTAGAATTAAAAATGTAAGTAAGTAAAGGCATAGAAGATCTTTTGGATGTATATCAGTGCTAAAGGAAGGGAAATAAGGCGCTAATAAACTGAAAAGGGGGAATATTATGGATATTCAAGGTGATATTATTAGCTAGTAGAAAATTCACAGCATAAACGAGGGGGAATAAAAATGAACAACTTATCAAAAAAAGATTTAGTATTAATAAGCTTAATGCTTTTCTCATTATTCTTTGGAGCCGGAAATTTAATATTTCCACCATTTCTAGGACAATTAGCAGGGGGAGCAACTTGGATTTCTATGGCAGGATTTTTTGTAACAGCAGTAGGATTTCCTATTTTAGGAGTAGTTGCAGTGGCGAAATCAGGGGGACTACATAATTTAACCAAAAGAGTTAATCCGTTATTTGCAAGTATATTTACAGTACTTATATATTTATCTATTGGTCCTTGTTTAGGCATTCCAAGAGCTGGAAGTTTACCTTTTGAGATGGCTGTAGCACCATATTTGCCAGAAAGTATATCAAAAATCTGGGCACTTTTTATATTTACTTTAATATTCTTTTCAGTGGCTTATTGGCTTTCATTAACCCCTGCTAAATTAGTGGATCGTATGGGTAAGTTTTTGACACCAATCTTATTAGTACTAATTTCACTAATTTTTATAGCATCAATTTTTAGACCATTAGGTAGTTATGGGGTAGCCACAGAAGAGTATGTAAATTCACCTTTTGTTAAAGGCTTTTTAGATGGATATTTAACTATGGATACCATAGCCGCTTTAAATTTTGGAATAGTTATAGCTTTAGCTATAAAATCTAAAGGCGTTAAGGATGAAAAAGCAATTATCTCCACATCTGTAAAGGCTGGTGTAGGTGCAGGCGGATTATTAGTAGTAGTTTATTCTATACTAGCACATCTAGGAGCAACTAGTGGAGGAAGATTTGGAGCTACAGAAAATGGAGCACAAACTTTAACAAATATCATGACTTATATATTTGGAAAACCAGGTGCTATACTATTAGCAGTGATATTTACATTAGCTTGTCTTACAACCTGTGTTGGACTTATAACTTCCTGTAGTCAATATTTTTCCGCATTAACTAATAAACTATCATATAAAAATTGGGTTAGAATATTATCACTTTCTAGTATGATTCTTGCCAATATGGGATTAACAAAAATTCTTGCTATATCAGTACCAGTATTAAATGCAATTTATCCAATAGCAATAATGCTTATAGTCCTTGCAATGCTAGATAAGTTTTTTAATGGAAGTACAGTGGTATATGGATTAACAATACTATTTACAGGAATTGTAAGTGTCGTTGATGCATTAGGACAAGTTGGAATGCAATGGAACTTTTTTTTGAATTTATTTAGCAAGTTACCTCTCTATTCTAAAGGATTAGGATGGGTGGTACCAGCACTAATTGGTATAGTATTTGGAACTGTATACAAATTAGTTGAAGAAAAAATAAGCTATAGTAAAGTAAGCGAATTATAAAAATACTCTATCACTATAATTTCCAACATAACCTAGAAGAAAGGCATGAGATAAGTATATTAAAATTATAAGGGGAATAATTTTAATAAAACTGTTGACATTCACGTTACGTAAAGCTGTATATTAAATATTAAGAGGAGTGAGAATATGGAATATACAGTGCAAAAATTAGGTAAGTTAGCAGGGATAAGTACAAGAACCCTTAGATACTATGATGAAATAGGTATTCTTAAGCCGGCAAGAATTAATTCATCAGGATATAGAATTTATGGGCAAGCAGAACTTGATAGACTGCAACAAATACTGTTTTATAGAGAATTAGGGGTTAGTTTAATAGATATAAAAAATATAATAAATGAACCTTCCTTTGATGGGATTAATGCACTTATAGAACATCGCCTTAAACTCCTTGATAAAAGAAGACAAATAGATTTGTTAATAGCTAATGTTGAAAAGACCATAGCTAACAAAAAAGGAGGAATTAAGATGAGCAATAAAGAAAAGTTTGAAGGGTTCAAACAAAAACTAATAGATAAAAATGAGAAGAAATACGGTAAAGAAATAAGAGCAAAATATGGTGATGAGGAAGTAAATAAATCTAATGCAAAAGTAAAAGCTATGTCAGAAAAAGAATATGAGGAAGTAACAAACCTGGCAGAAGAAATTATGAATACTTTAGCAGCAGCTTTTAAAACAGGTAATCCAGCTGGAGAACTAGCTCAGAAAACAGCAGAATTACATCGCAAATGGATAGAATATTACTGGAGCAGTTACAGTAAAGAAGCCCATGCAGGACTTGCCCAAATGTATGTGGATGATGAAAGATTTACAGCATATTATGATGCTAAACAACCAGGAATGGCAGCTTTTTTAAGGGATGCTATATTCATATATACAGGAACTGATAAATATTAATATAAACATTAAAATTTAAGGATATGAAAGGGTGTCTCCAAAGTGTAAGTTTACTAAAATAAACTTAAGGTAAGGCTTTGGAGACACCCTTATTCATCAATTAAATGAGTTATAAAAACTTCCCTTTTTACAAAGTAGAGAATCTATATCTGCAAAAGGAATTTTGAAGGTAACAAAACCAGCAGCATAAGGTGCAATCTCATAAGGTGCAAAAAATATATATAGATTATCTTCATCTACATAAAAGCTCTGGATACTAGTAATACCTTTAAAGCCATCTTCATATACATAAGAATATTGAGGGTCAGTTTTTATCATATTTTCTATGATTTTATTTATTTCATCTACCCAACGCGTAGTACAACTAAATAAATCAGATAAAGAATAAAACTCTCCAGTTTTTAAGTTAATACTTGGTGTGCTTCTAGTTGTCATTCCATGAGCAGCGCCAAAAGGATAATAATAGGTATTTATTTCTGGAATATATAAGTCTTTTTTAAAGAATAAAGTTTCAAAATTTCCATAGAGATTATAATCCAAAACTTCATTACTATCAACTATCTTAAGGGCACATAATTCCCTTAATTTTAAATTTATATTTTCAATTACTGTAGATGGAGTAGATTGATTAATTTGAGGATAATATACTAAATAATCTACATTAGGCTTATATTTCAGTTTTAGTATAGTATATTCATTATTTAATTTAATTCGATTATTGGGTTTATAGATTATATCACCCTTCTTATTCATATAATAAGGAATATAGTCTATATCGGCATAAACAATGTCACATTGAAGATCTAAGGTGCCAGTTCCTTTAACTACAGGTAGGTTTCTAACCATTCTACCACTAAGGTCTATAAAGAAACTATTTTCAAGATTATAAGCAGAGGCTAATCCATTTTTAAATTCTTGAATATCTAAAAATTTAAAATCTGTAAGGGTATTCCCCTTGTTGTCTCCTAACGCGTAGATACTATTAAAAGAAGTATTAACATTATTACCACGATAAATGCCTAGGGCAAATCTATTATCTCCAACATATCTTATGTCGTCATAAATGAAAGGATATAGAATATGATCAGATAAAGTTATAACTCCATAATTACCTTTATAATTAGGTGAGGTGCTTACTACCATGTATCCATCATTTACAGGAGAAGCAGATGTAAATTTAGGCTTTATAAGAACACCACCATATATGTCTACATAACCAATAAGCCCTCCTAGGCTTTCGGAAAAAGTAAATACACCTTCATTATAATTACCTACAAATTTATAAGGAAAGGTTGTAATAACAGTTCCACTTTTATCAATGACTTGATAGGTACCATCACGAGATTTAACTAGTGCATAGTTATTTTTAAAGTCACTACCTTCCAAATAATTTGGTGGTAGTACTTCATTACCATCCATATCTATATAACCATATAGTTGGTCATCTGAAGAAGTTTTAATACTAACAAGGGCTAGAGAATCACTATAGCTAGAGATAAAGTTATATGGATTTTTAGTAATTATTTTTCCGCCTTCATCTATAACACCCATAATGTCTCCTTGTACATATACAGCTCTAGATTCAACAAAGGGTTCTATAGAATTATATATAGGTGGAATTACATATTCCCCATTAATGTTAATAACACCACAATTATTATTTTTGCAAACTATAGCTAATCTATTTTCAGTGAAGCTTGATGCTGTAGAAAAGCTAGGTGATATAATAAAATTTCCTTTAGAATTAATATATCCATATAGGCTTCCTTTTTGTGTATTTGTTAGAGCTGGATATAAATCTACGCAAGATTCTTTGAAATCACTCATAAATACTCTCCTATTCATTACTTAATATTAGTGTATTTAAGTTTATTTAATATGTTTCAATGAATTTATAAAGTTTAACATTAATAAGAATTAAATATTACATATAGGTATATCATAATAAAGGTTACTAAAAGGTGACCAATTGAAAGGTTAAGTGTATATTGATATATTTAGTGTAAATAACTTTGAAAGGAGTAAGATATGGAATATATTTTATTATTTTTAGAAGGAATTATAACCTTCATATCTCCATGTATTTTACCAATGTTGCCTATATATATTTCTTACTTTGCGGGAGATAATAATTTAGAAGATGGAAAGAAAAATAATACTTTAATAAATGCTTTAGGATTTGTAATTGGTTTTACAATAATATTTACCCTATTAGGAACCTTAGCTGGAACTTTTGGAAGCTTTATTAGAAATTACTATACACTACTTAATATAATAGGTGGAACAATAATAGTTATATTTGGTCTAAACTACATGGGTTTACTTAGAATTCCATTTTTGGAGAGAAGCTTTAAGATGGATATGAAGATTAAATCTCTAAAATTTATCTCTTCAATCTTATTTGGAGTAGTTTTTGCCATTGGATGGACACCATGTGTAGGTACATTTTTAGGATCAGCCCTGATGATTGCTGCTAATAGTCAGCAGGTTTTAAAGGGTGCTTTAATGCTATTTGTTTATAGTATAGGATTAGGAATCCCCTTTATTATATCTGCTATTTTGATAGGAAAATTAAAGGAAACCTTAGATTTTATAAAAAGAAATTATAAAATAATTAATAGGATTTCTGGAATAATTCTTGTAGTTATAGGAATTGCAATGATGACAGGATATTTAAATAAAATACTTTCAATTTTAAGTTTTTAGGAGGAAGTTATGAAAAATAAAAATATAATTATATGGATTATAGGTTTCGTTATATTTTTTATATTGGTTTATTTAGGATATAATGAACTATCATCTCGATATAATAAAAATGAGAAAAATAACAATAAAGGAATAAGTGATAGTCTTATCACTGGTGAGGAAGGGAATACAGAGGATACAAAGGCCAAAGCTATAGATTTTACAGTATATGATGAAGATGGAAAGGAAGTTAAACTATCAGATTACAAGGGTACACCATTGGTACTAAACTATTGGGCTAGTTGGTGTGGACCTTGCCAGAGTGAAATGCCTCTATTTAAGGAATCAAATGATAAATATGGAGATAATGTTAAAATATTAATGATAAATATGACAGATGGGCAAAGAGAAACTGTAGAAAGTGCTAAAAAGTTCATGGTGGATAATGGATATGATATGCTCACTTTATATGATAAGGATTTAGACTTTGCTAATAAATACAATGTTTCAAATATACCAAGAACTGTTTTTATAGATAAGGAAGGATTCATCACTATGGAGAGAATTGGAATAGTCAATGAAGAGTTTTTAGATGCTATGATAGAGAGAATTAAGAAATAGATAAAACTATTAATAATTAGTGAAAAAAGTGTATTAAGAGTAGCTAAAGAAAAATGATACAGGTATAATATATACTTAATAGCGTATACTTATTTAATTATATAAAAGTTTTTACAGGTATATACTAAAGGAGAGAAGTTATGTTTGTAGCAAATAATGAAGAATATCACTGCCCAGTAGAAGCTTTAGCAAATATTTTAGGTAAGAAGTGGGTAACTAATATAATTTGGTCACTAAGTAAGGATAGTAAAAGATTTGGAGAATTAAATCGTCGAATGAAGGGTTGTAGTAAGAAAATGCTATCTCAGCAGCTAGAAATTCTTATAAACAGCGAGATCATAGATAATGAAAAAGAGATAAACAACAATCAAGTAGAGTCAGTTTATTATCTTACACCTAAAGGGAAATCCTTACTTCCAACTATTGAGCAAATGGTTTTGTGGGGTGAAAAAAATTTGCCTTGCAAGTAAGATTGTAATATAAATGAGAGAAATTAAAATTAATTAAAAGGATATCTTAAGGCTATTGAGTAAGTTAGCTAAGATATCCTTTTATATTAAGCTTACAATTAAATTCAGGTTTTAAAGTATTAATAAAATAAGTTATAATGATTATTAGTAATGATAATTTAAACTATTTAAATATGAATCTATTTTAAAATATACCTATTTAAATAGGTAACTATATAACTATATAAATATATAACTATTTAAATAGTTGTTCTGTTCATGCGGGTTTCAGGAGTTTGTCATTTAAATAGAGGATTAAAAACATGCTAAAATATGAAGATTTAATAGCTATATTGTTAGTTCTTTTTATTAGTATGATAAGTTAAAAAGCAAACACATAAGAGGATTAAAAAGGAGCTTAAGATGGAAAACTACATAACTAAAGATAATGAATTTTATAATAATGTGGAGAATGCAGATAATTTAAGTAAGTATAAATTAGACATAGATGAAGCAATCAAAGCTATAATTTCTAAGGAAGATAGATTAGTTTTTGCCAGTGTAGTAAAGGTAGCTGATATTACTAATATAACTGTTTTTAAGTATCCTGAATTAAGAGGATATATTTTAGAAAAAATAAAGTTTGAAAAGGAAATTCAAGCTATAGATAAAAAAATAGATAGAGCCATAGTTAGATTAAATAAAGGAAATAGAAGAATTACTTTTATTTCATTAATGAATAGTTGTAAATTTAACGCTGATCATATATATAATAATCCATGCATAAAGGAGAAAATTAGAGCAGCTGTTATCGAAAACACTAGAAACTTCTGCAAAAGTAAGTAGATATTTTACAAAAAAATATATTAGGGTATAATATTGATTAAGGAAAATTTTATCATTAAATAGTAATATGGAGGTGCAATATGGCAACAATGGAAAAGATAAAGACAAGAGAAGAAGTAGAAGAAAAATATAAATGGAAAGTAGATAAAATGTACGCCACTGATGAAAAGTGGGAAGAAGATTTTAAAAAATTAAAGGAAAAATCTCCAAGTCTTTTAGAATTTAAGGGACATCTTAGTATAGGAGCTAAACTATTAGATTACTTACATCAATATGAAGAGATGGCAAGTTTATATGAGGATTTAGTAGTATATGCTCACTTAAGAAGTGATGAAAATAAATCTAACTCTAAATATCAGGTTATGATGGATAAAATATCTACTTTTGGAGCTGAATTTAGTGGAATAATTTCATTTTTCCTTCCAGAACTTTTAACTATGGAAGTGGAAGATATTAAGAAGCTTATAGAAAATACTTCTGGATTAAAACATTATGAAAGATATATTACAAATATATTTGAAGGTAAACCTCATATTTTAAGTGAAGCAGAAGAGAATATATTAGCAAATGTTAGTGATTGTCTAAGTGCGCCAAGTAATATATTCACTATGCTTACTAATGCTGATATAACCTTTCCAAAAATAAAGGATGAAGATGGTAACGAAGTAGAGCTTACAGCTTCAAATTATTCAGTATTTATCACAAGTAAAGACAGAAAAGTCAGAAAAGAAGCCTTTGAGGTACTATTTAAAACTTATAAGAATTATGAAAATACGGTGTCAACTTCGTATACTGCTTCTGTTAAGAACTTTATTTTTGAAAGTAAAATTAGAAAATATAACTCTTGTCTTGAAGCATCTTTAAAACCTAATAAAATTCCTGTGGAAGTATATAAAAATGTAGTAAACACAGTGAATAAAAGAATAGATTCCCTTCATAGATATGTAGAGTTAAAAAAGAAATTACTTAACTTAGATGAAATTCATATGTATGATTTATATGTGCCAATTATTGATGCACCAAAGTTTAATATAGCTTTTGAAGAAGGAGTAGCTCTTTGTGAAAAAGCGCTAGAACCAATGGGGAAAGAGTATATTGATATCTTTAGTAAAGGTGTTAAAGAAGGTTGGATTGATGTTTATGAGAACAAGGGAAAAAGAGGAGGAGCTTACTCTAGTGGTAGCTATACCTCTATGCCATATATCTTGTTAAACTATAAAAATCAAGTGAATGATGTGTCTACCTTAATTCATGAAATGGGGCATAGCATACACTCCTATTATTCAAGAAACAATCAACCATATACCTATGCTGATTATGAATTATTCTGTGCTGAAGTGGCATCTACTACTAATGAGTGTTTATTGATAGACTATTTAATAAAAAATGAAAAAGATAAAGCTAAAAGATTATATTTAATAAATCAACAACTTGAAGGAATTAGAACTACTGTATTCAGACAGACCATGTTTGCAGAGTTCGAAATGATTGTCCATGAAAAAATGGAGCAGGGTGAAGCTTTATCTAGTGATGATTTATGCAAGATTTATCATGACTTAAATGTTAACTACTTTGGAGATACTATGGTAGTGGATAGTGAAATTGACATTGAATGGGCAAGGATTCCTCATTTTTATAGAGATTTCTATGTATATCAATATGTAACAGGTTTTGCAGCAGCTAACTCTTTCTATGAAAAAATTCTTAATGAAGGGGAAGAGGCAGTTGAAAAATATAAAGGCTTCTTAAAAGCTGGATGTAGTGACTATCCAATTGAAATACTAAAAAAAGCTGGGGTAGATATGACTACACCAAAGCCTTTAGAAGATACTATTAATAGATTTGATGAACTTTTGGCTATGCTTGAAAAAGAATTATAAGAAATATTATACTTGGAATATTGGAAAGTGACTTAAAATATATTAAGATTTTTTAGGTTATAATAGTAAATAAAGATGATTTTAAAGTAATTATGTACTTTGAAATCATCTTTATTTTTTATTGCAATATAAAAATTGCTATTATGTGTTTAAAAAATTATCAACTATATTAAAGTTCACTAATGCATTTTTCCATATTAAATGATAAGTGATTATAATATATGCTGTTTACTAATATTCTTTGATTATTTATGAAATTTTTTTCTTTACTGCAGTCTTTTCCAAAGTTAATTAGTTCCATTCTATCTTGTATAAAGGCAGGTAATAAAAATAGATTCATTATGCCATGTTCGCTTTCCATATCCTTTATATCAGTAATCATTTGATTAACAAGTCCATTATAGGTTTTTACTAACTTTTCACTACCATCCTTAATTTTATAAGGGAGTATGTACTTATTAACTAATAATGCTATTCCAGTTCCCATTATAACAAACATTATTCTTATCAAGGTAATTTTAACAAGAGCACCAGATAATGCAATTGTAGCTATTGATGATACTGTAATGCATATAACTAAGTATTTGTAATTTGTTGCAAAAGGATTTAAATACCCAGTTAAAAGAATTATTAAAAATCTAGCATTAGGATTTTTTATTAAAGTAAATAAAATAATTATTAATAAAGCTCCTATTAATGTTCCTTCTATTCTTTGCCTTGATTTTATCTTACAGTTCTCTGAGTATGGTTGAATTAAGGCAAATATAGTATAAGTAAGCCATCTTCCTTCTGGTAGCTTAAAATATTCAGTTATAAAAGCTGTTAAAGCACCAGCAATACCTAATTTTACTCCATAGGATACTCTTAAGTCCCATATATTGAAATTTCTTTTTCGAATATATAAATTTTGAAAGTGATTTGGTATTCTTTCGCTATAGTCTATAGAAATTTTATTTTTTTTATTTAAATTTTCCATTTGGCACATTAGGCTGCTTAGTGTTTCTATTATGTTTTTAAATTCTTGTACATATAGCATATTTGAGTCAATATTTAAGTAATTTACACATAAATTATTAGAATTATAGTTTTTATTTTTTATATTTTTCAAGGAAGTGTATAAATCTCCTAAAAAATATATATAGTTTTCGTTTTTATTTTCAAGTTTTAATTTATCTAATAAAATATTAAATCGTTCTATTGTACATATTATATTAGTTATAATCTTTCCATCATTAGTTAAATAAAAGTTCTTTACTCTTTTATCATACACCATCTTTTTTAAAGTTTCTATAGACTCTTCTATACTTAAGCTGATAGTGTTTAAATCTAAGTTTTCTTTTAATAGATTAAGTTTTAATAATACATTTTCTAAAATGTTGTCTATTTTTTTTATACCTACTTTGGACAATTTATCCTTATTAACTAACAATTGAATGGCCATGGTAAATAATGCTCCAAAAGCTAATGCTAATATTCTCTTTGAAAAATCATTACCATATACTGGCGTATATAGCATAAATAAGTATTGTAGTCCAAAAGGGGCAACCATAGATTTTCTTAAATTATAACTGAATAGATATCCTAGGGTAAATAATACTAGAAAATTTACAATTATACCTATCCATATATTGCCACATGATAAAAATGCGGATATTCCTAAAATTAAATTTATAACTAATAATTTACTTAAATTAGCCCATAGACATGTTGTTAAATCTCTTTCTAATAAACATAAGGCTACTGTTATTATTCCAACTCCAAGAAGTTTATTGGCATCACCAAAAATACCAGTAAAAACATTAATGAATAAGATAATAGCAATAAATAATATGGTTTTTGTTAATACATTCTTTTTATTCATTCTACTTCTCTCCTTTTTTGATATACAAGAAGCAATATTATCATAAGTAAAATATAAATTGCAACAATAAAATTAATTATTTTTCTTTAGACCCTTATTTTATGCAATTAACATATGCAGGTGTATAAAATATTTACAAAGATAATAATAATCTATTCATTAGATAGATATAAAATTTATGGATATATATGAAAAAAACTATTGACTCTATACTAAGGATAGACTTTATTATGTATAAGGTAGTATAAAAAACAAAGGAGATAAATTATGGAAAAAAAGAATAGATTGAAAGAGTTTTTTAAATATGCAGTGCCTTCTGCCCTTGCCATGTTCATATCATCTTTATATACAGTAGTAGATGGAATATTTGTTGGTCAAGGTGTTGGTGATTTAGCATTGGCATCAGTAAATATTGTACTTCCCTTTACCGTGATGTTATTTGGACTTGCTTCAATGTTTGCCATAGGTGGAGGAACTTTAGTGTCTAAAAACATAGGTGCAAAGAATATAGATAGAGCAGTAGTTATTTTTAGACAAGTATTTAAGTTTCTTTTAATAGCCAGTAGTATTATAAGTATTACCTGTATTATATTCACAGAACAAATAGTAACTATTTTAGGAGCAACAACTAGTTTAAAAGGATTAGCAGTGGAATATTTAAGATTTTATGCAATCTTTTGTATCCCTAACTTGATAGGAATAGTACTAAGTAGTTTTGTAAGAAATGATGGAAGGCCAAAGCTTGCCATGATATCAACAATTGCAGGAGCAGTAACTAATATTATCTTAGATTATATATTTATATTTAAATTTGGATTAGGCATAAAGGGAGCTGCAATAGCTACAGGTCTTGGTCAAATTATTACAGTATCTGTGTTATTGCCACATTTTCTTATGAAGAAAGGTTATTTAACCTTTGGTAATGTAAAAATAAATAAAAGTGATTTAAAAGAATTTTGTTTAATTGGATTTCCGTCTTTTTTTGCTCAAGGAAGTTATTCAATAATGGTATTAATACATAATATTGTTTTAGTTATGTTTATTGGAGAAAAAGGAATTTCAGCCTATAGTATAATTAACTATATAACAACAAATATATATATGGTTCTTTATGGCTTGACTTTAGGAGTACAACCTCTTATTAGCTATAATTTTGGTAAAAAAGATGGAGAACAAATGCTAGGATTTTTCAAGATAACATGTATATCTTCAACAATAATTAGTGGTTTCTCTGTTATAATATGTTTTATATTTGGTCCAGCACTTATAGGTATATTTACAGCAGATCCTGTAATTGCAAATCTTGCATATATAGCACTTAGAATAGCAAGTGTAAGTTATTTTGCCGTTGGAATAAATTTAAATACATTAGTTTATTTCCAAGCCTTAGAGATGCCAAAATACTCAAATTTAAGTTGTCTTTTAAGGTCTGTTATATACTTGCCAATTTCACTAATGATACTTTATAAAGTCTTTGGAACAAATGGAATTTGGGCAGGTACAATATTATCAGAAAGCCTTACATTTATAACTATAAGTATAGTGGCTAATATAAGAGTATCTACTAAAGAAGTTTTAAGTGCATAGAATTTAGAATAGTAGAGGGCTGTCCAAAATTTAAGGATTTTTGGACAGCCTATTTTTGAAATTTAGGATATAATAATAATGGGGTGAGAGTATATGGATACAAGATTTTCAATTGGTGAAGTATCTAAATTACATAATATTTCTATACAAACATTGAGGCATTATGACAAAATTGGATTGTTAAAGCCTGCCTATGTAAATGAAAAGAGTAAGTATAGATACTACTCAGTAAAACACTTTATAATTTTAGATTTGATAAAACAATGTAAAGCTATGGGGTTATCCTTAGATGAAATAAAAATACTAGTTAATAATTACACCTCCATTAACTCTATTTTAGATATAATAACAAAGCAAAAAGAAATAGTAGAAGAAAAGATAAAAGAGTTAGATAGCATAAAAAATAATATATGTTTCTTAGAGGATAGAATTCAAACAGTATTAAAAGAAGGAATAAATGAGCCTTTTATAAAATATTGTACTGAGAGAAAATTTATAAAATATAGTAATACCCATAGATATACAGAAGAATTTGAAATAAATCTATCTAAAACCTTAGGATATATAGAAAAAAAATACGGAAGCACTAATAAAGAGTTAGTTTTTCCAACATCCTATGAAGACTTTAAAAATCAAGAAAAGTTAACTTATAATAATTTAATGATAAGTATAAATGAAAACATGGATATAGATGAAAAGAAAGTAATTACACTAAAATCAGGAAATTATATTACAATAAACTTTGATGACGATTATAAAGATACAAGCAAATATTACAGAAAGTTAGTTGAGTATATTGAAAAAAATAATATAATAGTTAGTGGAAGTTTTTATGAGATATACATAATGACAAGATGCGGGATAGATAAAGAAGAAAAAGCTTTAGGACAAATTCAAATTTTAATAGATGAGAATAAGTAATTTAAAATGACAATATAGGAGAGATAGCATGAAGAACATTTATTTAATTAGACATTGTAAGGCATATGGACAGCCAGCTGAGGCAGAGTTAACAGAGGTTGGTATAGATCAAGCATTAGAATTAAAGGACTATTTATTAAAGTATAATATTAATTATATTGTATCTAGTCCCTATGTAAGGGCTATAAAGACAATAACACCCTTTGCAAAGCATTTAGGGTTAGAAGTAAATATTGATGAAAGAGTAAGAGAAAAGTTATTGCTACCTTATGTGGTAGATGATTACACACCTTATTTATTAGCAGCCTATGAAGATATGGATATAACCTTTCATGGAGGAGAATCTTCAAATGAAGCTACTAAAAGGGCCATTGAAGCTTTAACTGATATTTTAAAGCTAGAAGAGGAAAATGTAGCAATAGTCACCCATGGAGAGTTATTTTCTTTAATAATGAGGTACTTTGATAAGATTTCAGGTTTTGATTTTTGGAAGAACTTAAGTAATCCAGATGTATATTTATTGAGATTTGAAACTAAGGATATAAAAAGTATTGTAGATATTAAGAGAGTATGGAAGTCTTAGAATAAGATAAAAATTTTCTTTGAAAAAACATAATAGATTTTGTTAAAATAAACCAAATTACATATAATCATAGATGAGGTGGTTAACTTATGAAAGAAAAGATTTTTATTATTGAAGATGAAGAAAAGATTAGAAGAGAACTAAGTACTTTTTTAAATAGATATGGGTATGACATTATAACCTCTGATAATTTTGAGAACATAGTAGAGGAGGCTTTAGAGACAGAACCTAATTTAGTATTGTTAGATATTAATTTACCTTATTATGATGGGTACTATATCTGTAGAGAAATAAGAAAAACTTCTAGTGTGCCTATTATTGTTGTAACTAGTAGAGATAGTGATATGGACGAATTAATGAGTATGAATCTAGGGGCTGATGATTTTATTACTAAACCATATAACACTGAAATATTATTAGCTAGGATTGCATCAATTATTAGAAGAACTTATAGAAGTAATGATATGGAGATTTTTGATTGTAGAGGACTTAAATATAATCTTTCTACCAGTGAAATAGAGTTTGATGATAAAAAACAAGAATTAACTAAAAATGAAAGTAAAATTCTCTATACATTAATTAAAAGTAAGGAAAAGATAGTATCTAGAGATGAACTTATGAAATGTCTATGGCAATCTGATGAGTTTGTAGATGATAATACTTTAACTGTAAACATAAATAGACTAAGAAAAAAATTAGAGGAAATAGGAGCTGTTGGCTATTTACAAACTAAAAGAGGTCAGGGATATATTTTAGCTTAGAACATTAAAATAAGTTAAACCTAAAGGAAGGAAATTTTAATGAGTTTTAAAGAGTATATAAAAGAAAAAATTGTTTTTTTGATTATAAATGCAATAATTTTTCTATTTACAGGAATATTGTTAAAAGCATTAAAGGTAGATATCTATGCCATTTTTTTTGTGGAGGTTCTGAATTTTATAGGCTCATCCCTGTTTTATATATTTGATTATTTTACAAAAAGAAAATTTTATAATAATCTTTTGCAAGGCTTAAATAATCTAGATAAGAAATATCTTATTTCTGAAGTTATAGAGGAGCCTAACTTCTTAGAGGGAAGAATTTTATACGAAGTAATTCAAGAGACAGATAAGGCTATGAATGATGAAATATCTACATTAACCATTAAAAATAGTGAATATAAAGATTATATAGAGTTGTGGGTTCATGAAATTAAAACACCTATTGCATCTAGTAGATTAACCATAGAAAATAACCCATCTCCCATTACAAAGAGTATAGAGGAAGATTTAGATAAGGTAGAAAATTATATAGAGCAAGCTCTTTTTTATACTAGAAGTAATAATATTGAGAAGGATTATATGATTAGAGAGATTAGTCTTAAAAACTGTATTAATGCAACAATAAAAAGAAATGCTAGAGTTCTTATTGAGAAAGGAATTAAAATTGAAATTGATAATGTAGATAAAACTGTTTATGCTGATAGTAAATGGGTAGAATTTATATTAAATCAGATTATATCAAATTCTATTAAATATATGAAATTCCCTAAGAGGAGTAGAGAAAACTCATTAGATGAAGAGAATAAAAAACAAGACACTATTAAAATATATTGCATAGAAAAGGCGGAGGACATTATTTTAAGCATAGAAGATAATGGTATAGGTATTGGCGAAAGCTCTATTGGTAAAGTATTTGAAAAAGGGTATACTGGAGAAAATGGAAGAATCTTTGGAAAATCAACAGGAATAGGCTTATATCTTTGTAAAAATCTCTGTGAAAAATTAGGACTTGGTATAAAGATAAGGTCTAAAGCTTATAAAGGTACTACAGTATCTATCTTGTTTCCTATAAATAAAATGTTCATATTAAAAGATTAACCTAACAAAAATGTAAGATTTCTGTTAGGTTTTTCTATGGATGGATATTTTCTATACATGTAATATATAGGTATAGAGAACAGGAGGAAAGAAAATGAATAAAGAAGTATTAAAAGTAAGTAATATAGAAAAGTACTATGGAAGTAATGGTAATATAACTAAGGCCATAAATAATATTAGTTTCTCTGTGGAAGAAGGAGAATTCATAGGAATAATGGGGGCTTCCGGTAGTGGAAAAACAACTTTGCTAAATTGTATATCCACCATAGATAAGGTAACTAGTGGTCATATACATATTGAAGGAAAGGATGTAACTTCAATAAATTCTAAGGGATTAGCTAGATTTAGACGAGAAAATTTAGGTTTTATATTTCAAGACTTTAATCTTTTAGATACCTTAACTGCCTATGAAAATATTGCATTAGCACTAACTATTGGAAAGGTAAATCACAAAGAGATTAATAGAAGAGTTGAAGAGGTTGCTAAGAGTTTAAATATAGAGGAAGTCTTAAATAAATATCCCTATGAAATGTCAGGTGGTCAAAAACAAAGAGTAGCATCAGCTAGAGCTATAATTACAAATCCATCTTTAGTTCTTGCAGATGAGCCTACAGGTGCTTTAGATTCAAAATCAGCAAAGATGTTACTAGAAAGCTTGGAGGAGCTTAATACTAATTTAGGAGCTACTATTATGATGGTAACTCATGACGCCTTTACAGCTAGCTATGCTAGTAGAATTCTGTTTATAAAGGATGGTAAAATATTTAATGAGTTAATTAGAGGAAAGGATTCAAGGAAGGAATTCTTTAATAAGATAATTGAAGTGGTAACTCTACTTGGAGGTGACCAAAGAGATGTATTTTAAATTAGCTGCTAGGAATCTAAAAAGAAGTTTTAAGGATTATACTATATATTTCTTAACTCTAGTATTTGGGGTATGTATATTTTACACCTTTAACTCCATTGAAGCTCAAAGTATTTTAATGGAAGTTAGTGAAATGCATAAAAATATGTTTCACTTAATAAGTAAAATTATGGGGGTGGCATCAATATTTATTTCCTTTATATTAGGATTTTTGATAGTCTATGCCAATAATTACTTAATTAAAAGAAGAAAAAAGGAATTTGGAGTTTATATGACCTTAGGTATGGAAAACTCTAGATTATCCTCCTTATTATTTATAGAGACTATGATGATAGGAGTAATTTCTTTAGCATTAGGTCTTATATTAGGAATATTTTTATCACAAGGCCTATCTGTAGTTACAGCAAAACTTTTTAAAGTGGATTTAACAGGGTTTAGATTTATATTTTCTATGGATGCCTTTATAAAAACTATCCTTTGCTTCGGCGTTATATACCTTATAATTCTTATTTTTAATTCCATTATAGTAAGAAAAGTAAAACTAATAAATCTATTAACTTCTGCTAAGTTTAATGAAAAAATGAAAATAAAAAATATATGGACTTCTGTAGTTATATTTATAATTAGTGTAATAACCATAGGAAGTGGATATTACATAGTGCTTAAAAATGGAATATCTAGTTTTGATAAAAATATATTAATAGCCATTGCACTTGGAGCTGTAGGAACATTTCTATTTTTCTTTTCCCTTGCAGGATTCTTACTCAAGGTAGTTCAAAGTAGTAAGAAGTTTTATTTAAGAAATTTAAATATGTTTGTGTTAAGACAAATAAATAGTAAAATTAACACTACCTTTATATCTATGACCTTTATATGTTTGATGCTATTTGTAGCTATATGTACTCTTTCAGGAGGACTTGGAATTAGTACCGCTATGAATACTGAAATTGAGGATTTAACTCAATTCGATATGAGTTTTTGGGACAATGAAGGAGAAGATGTAGACACTGTGTTAAAAAAATATAATGTAGATATATCAAAATATGAAGATAACTATGTAAGCTATAAGGAATATGATAGTGGAGTTAACTATAGAGATTTTTTAAGTGAAAAAAGCTTAGAAGATGGAAATAAATATTATCCTGTATTTAAGAATTTACCAATTAGTGTTATGAAGGTATCAGATTTTAATAAAATAATGAAAATGTTAAATAGAGAGGAAGTAAAACTTAAGGTTGGAGAATATGCGGTCTTTGGTGATATAAGCGATATGATTAAAAGTTTACAAGAAACTGTAGATAGTGGAAAAGAAATTACTATAGGTGGTAATAAACTAAAACCATATCATGGTAATGTTTTAGAGGTAGTAACTTATTCTTCTATGATGAAGCAAAATATTTGTGTATTTTTAGTAGAAGATTCTATAGTAGAAGGTCTAACTCCCACTAGGGGATATTTGAATTTAAACTATAGTGGAGATGGTAGTAAAATAAGAGAAGCTTTAGATGTTAATATTAGAGAATATAATGGCAATGATGATTTAAATACTAGATATATTACTAAGGAAGAAATTAAGGAGCAGTCTACAGGAATAGGAGCTTTAGCATCATACCTTGCCATATACATGGGAATCATATTCCTAATTACTTCAGCAGCGGTATTAGCCCTTCAACAGTTATCAGAATCTGCAGATAACACAGAAAGATATAATCTTCTAAGAAAAGTTGGAGTAGATGAATCTATGATAAATCACTCTGTATTAACCCAAGTAGCAATTTACTTTATGATGCCCTTATCTTTAGCTATAGTTCACTCTATAGTAGGATTAAAATTGGCTTCAGATATAGTAGCTATATTTGGAGGTGCAAGCATGGTGGATCATATAGTAGTTGCATCGGTGGTATTAGTAATAGTTTATGGTGGATACTTCTTAGCCACCTATTCTGGAAGTAAAAAAATGATTAAAGGAAATTAATAAAAAGATGTAAAGTAGCTAGGTTTGTATTCATACAAGCCTAGCTATTTTTACATTGAGAAATTAAAGAACTTTAGCTACAAATACTATTATATAAGAAGCTGGTATAAGCAGAGGAAGAGCGGCGAAGGTTCCAATAGTCTTACTTCCTATCATGGCAATAACACAGCTACGAAAATCTTCTTCAGGACACTTACCGTCTATTACATCATCAGTCATAATGGATAGTTGTGGATCTATAAAAATAGACATTAGGATTGTAGCAAATCCATTTATTACTGAGGATAAGGTTATACAAGTTGCCCTTAAGTCAGGAACTATGGTACCAGCATAAATTGGTGCTAAGGCTCCTACAGTTAATATTGCAACTGCAATTATATTATAAATTATTATTTTTAAAGGTAGCTTTTTAAAATTAATTTTAGTTACACTTTCTTTCACTGGAATTGAAATACAGTCCCTCATATAATGGACACCTGCCTTTGAAAAACTGTGCATAATTAGCTTGGGTATAGATTTATCAATAGAAAATCGGATTACACCTTTATAAAATAATCTTTGAAAAGTAGGAATTAGAAAGGCGCCTACTAGGGTAGCTATACCAGATACTATTATAATTAACTTAAAAAGGTTTAATACATCATTTCCACCTGTACTATTCTCAACAAACTTTGTTAATAGGGGAGCTTGAAAAGTTAAGGCTGTTCTTGATACTAAAGATAATATATTAAATACAGCAAAGGTTATTGCTATTTTACCTGTTCTAACACCTACAAGTCTTACAGAGTAAGCTAATGTTCCTATTATGGCAATTATAAAATTCAAAACTAAAACAATTATAATTTGAGTACTCAAAGTTATTCCTCCGTTCCACTTTCAAATATATCTATATTTTTACAACAATTAGAAATGTATTAATAGTATATAACATATTCAGAAATAAAACTAGATTATTAAATTATTATAAGAAGTACTAGGGGGTGGAAAATTCATATAAATATTTTCTAATATAACTTCACATATTATTGACAAGCTCCAAGATGGTGCTATACTAGGTGTATATACAGATGTATAGTTACATGACGGAGGTGTGTAAAATTTGGGTTTAAAAGAAGACATATTAAAGTTAAAAAAAGAGAAGAATGCTTTAGTTTTAGCTCATCTTTATGAAAAAGCAGAAATACAGGAAGTTGCAGACATAGTAGGAGACTCATATTTTTTAAGCAAGAAAGCTATGGAAAGTTCTAAAGATATAATAGTATTTTGTGGAGTAAAATTTATGGCTGAGAGTGCCAAAATATTATCACCTAATAAAAGAATATTAATTCCAGTAAATGATACTACATGTCCAATGGCAGATATGGCTACAGTAGATAAATTAAAAGCTATGAAATTAAGAAATCCTAAAGCAAAGGTAGTAACATATATAAATTCAAATGGAGATATTAAAGCGTTATCTGACGTTTGTGTTACATCATCCTCTGCTAAGTCAATTTTAAATAACATAGAAGAAGAAGAAATAATATTCCTTCCAGATAGAAATCTAGGTAGTTATTTGCAAGAAAATATACAGAACAAGAAGTTTATACTTTATGATGGGTTTTGTCCAGTTCATGAGAGAGTTGAAGAGGAAGAGGTTTTAACTTTAAAGAATAGGTATCCAAATTTTAAGGTGCTAGTTCATCCAGAGTGCTCTAAAAAAGTAAGAGATTTAGGAGATTTTATAGGAAGTACTTCTGAACTTATAGATTATAGTGTTCAAGATGGAACTAATGGATTTATAGTAGTAACAGAGGAAGGCGTTCTTTATCAGATGAAAGAAAAAAGTCCCAATAAAACCTTTATCCCTATTGAAAACGGAATGATTTGTCCCAATATGAAAAAAATATCAATGAAAGATTTATATAATTGCTTAATTAATGAGGAGTTTGAAGTGCATATTGAAGAGGAGCTAAGATTGAAAGCTCATAAATCTTTAGAAAATATGCATCTTCTATCTAATAAGTAAAATGAATAAAAAATATGATGTATTAATTATAGGGACAGGTATTGCAGGACTTTACACTGCTTGTAATTTGAAGGATAATCTTAGAGTTTTAATAATAACTAAAAATAAGCTAAGAGATTGCAACAGTTATTTAGCTCAAGGTGGCATTTCAACCCTAAGGGATATTGGAGACAAGGAAGCTTTTATAGAGGATACTTTAAAAGCTGGCAATTATAAAAATAAAGTGGAGGCTGTTACTCAGATAGTTGAAAATTCTACTGATAATATTAATAGATTATTGAGTTTAGGAGTAGATTTTGATAAGGACATTGATGAATTAAACTATACTAGAGAAGGTGGTCATAGTAAGTTTAGAATAGTGCATTCTAAAGATGAAACAGGTAAGGAAGTAATAGAAAAACTAATAAATAATGTTTCTAGTAAAGAAAATATAACTATATTGGAAGACACTACACTACTAGATATAATTCAATATAAAAATAGATGTATAGGTGGAATTATAGAACACTCAAATGAGATTATAACTATAAATGCTAAGGCGACAGTATTAGCTACTGGTGGCATTGGGGGGATTTTTAATTCTACAACAAATATAGAAACTATCACAGGTGATGGACTTAGTATTGCATTAAAGCACAATATTCTTATGAAGGATATATCCTATCTTCAACTTCATCCCACCGCATTATATGAAGAAGAAGTAAGGGGGCGAAAGTTATTACTATCAGAATCCCTTAGAGGAGAAGGGGGAGTAATAAGAAATGCATTGGGAGAAAAATTTGTAAACCCTTTACTACCTAGAGATATAGTCTCAAGAGAGATTTTAAAGGAAATATGTAAGACTCCACAAACACCCTATGTTTTTTTAGATATGACTAATAAATCTAAGGAGTTTTTAATAAATAGATTCCCATATATTTATGAGCAATGTTTAAAACGTGGTTATAGGATGGAGAAGGATTTATTACCAATTGCTCCAGCTCATCATTATTGCATGGGAGGAATTCAGGTTGATTTGAATTCAAAAACATCTATGAAAGATTTATATGCTATAGGAGAAGTTAGTTGTACTGGGGTACATGGTAGCAATAGACTAGCTAGTAATTCTTTATTAGAGGGCTTAGTTTTCAGTAGAAAGGCAGCGCAGCATATTAATTTACTTGTAGATGAAGGTGATGATAAACTAAGTGGAGAATTAGTTGAAAGAATTAATCTTAAGGCTATAAGTGATGTTAAAAATGCAAATGAAGAATATAAGTATAAGTTTATTAGTTATTTGAAGGGAAAGGTAAATGGTGAATATGTTAAACTTTTTAATTGTTGATGATATTATTAAGAGGGCTTTAAAAGAAGATAGTCCCTATGGAGATGTAACTGTATCAGCTATAGTTTCTCCCCTAGAAAGAGCTGAGGTTGATTTAATAGCTAAAGAGGATGGGATAATTTGTGGATTGGATATTTTTAAAAGGGTATTTGAAATCTTAGGAGAAGTTGAAGTGAATCTGTTTGTTAAAGATGGAGACTTAGTTAAGAATACTATGGTTATCGGTAAAGTAACAGGAAATGCTGGCAATATATTAGTAGGAGAAAGAATAGCCCTCAATTTACTTCAAAGAATGAGTGGTATTGCTACATTAACCAACAAATATGTAAAGAAGCTAGAGGGAGCTAATACAAAAATATTAGATACTAGAAAAACTACACCTAATTTAAGGATACTTGAAAAGTATGCAGTTAAAATTGGAGGAGGAGTAAATCATAGATTTTCCTTATCCGATGGAATACTTATTAAAGATAATCATATTGGATATGCAGGTGGCATAAAGGAAGCCATTGAGCTCGCTAAAAAGAATTCTTCTTTTGTAAGAAAAATAGAAGTTGAAACTGAAACTAAAGAGCAGGTTTTGGAGGCTCTAGAAGCAGGAGCCGATATAATTATGCTTGATAATATGAGTCCAGACTTAGCAAGGGATATGGTTAAACTAATTAATGGAAGAGCATTAACAGAGTGCTCAGGAAATATCACCTTAGATACTGTTACAGACTACGGCAAAACAGGAGTAGATTATATTTCCTCTGGAGAATTAACCCATTCTGTAAAAGCCTTTGATATTTCATTAAAAAACTTTAGAAAAATATAAATATAAAATGATATAATTGTTTTAAATATGATTACTATGTTGAAATATATGGTAATCATATTTTTTTAAATTAATCTATTTAATAAATATTAGTAGGACAAAGGAAAGGACAATACATGAGGATTAATAAATTATTTAGTAATCTTGGAATTTGCTCAAGAAAAGAGACTAATAGGCTTATTGAAGAAGGAAGAGTAAAAGTAAATGGAGAACTGTCTATTCCTGGGCAGTGGGTAGAACTAGAGGATGAAATTTTAATTGATGATAAGCCTATCATAGCTAAAAAGAAAATTTACATAGCTTTTAATAAGCCCATGGGAGTTACATGCACTGCAGCTAGTGATGTGGAAAATAACATCATTGATTTTATAAACTATGAAGAATATATATTTCCAGTAGGAAGATTAGATAAAGAATCTCATGGATTAATTCTCATGACTAATGATGGTGAACTAGCAAATAAAATATTAAATTCAGATAATTACCACGAAAAGGAATATGAAGTAAAAGTAGATAAACCTATAGATGATAATTTTCTTAAGAATATGTCTGCAGGAGTATATATACTAGGAGAAAAAACTAGACCTTGTAGCATCATAAAAGTAGATGAATGTACATTTAAAATTATATTAACTCAAGGATTAAATAGACAAATTAGGAGAATGAGTAAGGCACTAGGATATAATGTGGTAGATTTAAAAAGAATAAGAATTTGTTCTATAAATATAGAAGGAATTGAAGAAGGTATGTGGAGGTATCTTACTGAGGAAGAGGTTATAGACTTAATGAAATAGAGCATGATATATAACAAGTAGAGAAATACTAGGATATTATATAGAATACCTAAATTAAATTAGCTAATAATAAGTAAATAAATATTTATAATAAGGATGTTATTGTCATGTATAATAAACTAGTAAAGAAATTCAATATAAATACATATTCCATGATAAAGCATGGCTCAGTAGCTGTAATAACTCTATTTGGAGTAGGTATATTATTTGGAGTAAAGAATATAATGATTGCTTTTCCAATAGCTCTTACTTCAACAGTTATGGGAAGACAAAATTTTCAGGTTAAGACCTTTAATAAAGCAATTAAAATAATCCTTATTGATTTAATCATTGTTTTAACAGCATATTTTTCATCCATGAATATATTTTGGGGGATACCTATAAACTTTTTTGCTATTTTTCTTATAATGTATACTATAGTATCGCCCTATGATTTAACTTTTTATAAACCCTTTATAATGCTATATGTATTTACTCAATATGCACAGGTATCATTAGGAGAACTTCCTTTTAGGATTTTATCTGTAATCTTTGGAGTTTTAATAGTAGTAGGGGCAAGTTATATAAATAGAGTGAACGAAAGATCTGTTTTAGGAAAAAGCATGCAAGAGGCCTTTATTTTAATAAATAATCAATTTAAAAATATCTTAAAGGAAGAGTATGATCATACCATAGAAGATAAATGTTCTAAAATAATGAGAGATATTGCTTATAAAGTATATGTAACAAGACATAGAAGATATTTGACCACTAATTTAGGAAAGGTTCAATTTCAAATATTTATTAATGTAGAATACTTTAATTTATATATGATTCAACTGTATGGAGGTATTAAAAACCTAAGTATTTCCAAGGAATATGTAGAAAAGTTAAAAGAAATAGTAGAAGATATAATAGAGTTATGCAAAGATAATATAGAGTTTCAAACTATAAAAGAATCTACTGATAACTTTAGAAGAGAATGGAGTAAAGGTGAGGAATATCATTTAGAGATATCCCTAATACTAGAAAACCTTCTTGGTAGTATTAAGGAATTGAACTCCATAGAAAAAACAGGTTCTAATAAGGTATATAAAGAGTGGGCTAGAGCTGACATAGATAAAACTAGAGTAACCTTTAAAGAATATTTCAGACCTAACACTATAAGGTTTAAATTTGCTATTAGAATGGCAATAACTCTTACTATAGCATTACTAATAGGAGGGTTTTTAGGATTTTATAAAATAATATGGGCAGCAATAACAATAATGTCTATTATGCAACCTTATTATGAAGATACTATTAAAAAGGCTAAAGATAGAGTTATAGGGAATATATTAGGAATTCTATTTACAGGTATACTTATTAATGTAGCAGATTCTCAAATAATTACCCTGGGAATTTTAGTTATATCTCTTTATCTAATCTACGCCTTTAAGGAATACTATAAAATATCACTATTTGCAGCTATGGCATCTATATGTATAGCCTCTTTAACAGAAAATATAAATGTATTGATTTTATATAGAATAGTATACGTGATTATAGGGGTAGTTGTAGTGGTCATAGTCAATAGAGTTGTTTTCCCATATAGGCTAGAGGATGGAGTAGAACAACTTATAGATAAAATTGCTAGGTTGAATAAAAAGCTTATAGAAGATAGTATGGAATTTTTACAAAGTAATAAGCAGATTCATGAAATAAGAGATTTGATTATCCATTCTACCCTTTTATGTCAAAAATTATATATGAGAAATCTTCAATACAATGATGATGAGATTAATAAATTTATAGCAATTAATAATAAATATGTGATACAGGTAGGATATAAAGTATTAATAGTATATGGGAAAAATGAAAATGTTAAGAAGGAAAATATAGAATCTATATTGAATCTATATGAAGACTTTAATAATAATATACGGCATATGTAATGGTAATATAAAATATAGATTAAAGAAAAATATAAAGGAGTTAACAAGATGAAAAGGATTGTATTAGCAGGAGGATGCTTTTGGGGTGTAGAAGAATTTTTTTCTAGAATTCACGGTGTAACAAATACAGAAGTAGGATATGCCAATGGTAGAACAGCAAATCCTACCTACGAAGATGTGTGCTACGGGAATACATATTTTGCAGAAGTATGTGTGATAGATTATGATGAAAGTATAATTTCCTTAGAGGAAATACTAAATAAATTTTGGGGAATAATAGACCCAACCGCACTGAATAGACAGGGAAATGACATAGGAAGTCAATATAGAACTGGAGTTTATTATGTTGATAAATTAGATGAAGAAAAAATTCGAAAAAATATAGAAAAAATACAGAAAAATTATATAAAGAAAATAGTTACAGAAGTAAAAACTTTAGAAAATTATTATAGAGCAGAAGAATATCATCAAAAGTATTTAAAGAAAAATCCTAATGGATATTGCCATATAAAATTAGATTAATAATAGGTTCAATGCAGTATTTCTACACTGTATTGAACCTTTATGTTACTATTAAATATATAAATTTTAAATCATAGCGTGTTATAAAGGAGAGTTAATCATGGGATGGATTGAAGATATAAAAAATTATATTCCACATAATGAGGAAGAGGCACAGGATAAAAATGTAGCTTTATTAAGTATAAGTAAATTTAATAATTTGTTAACTAGAGAAAATCCATTAATTCATGTAACCAGTTCAGGATATATTGTAAATAAAAATAGAACTAAAGTTTTAATGGTTCATCATAATATTTATAAAACTTGGTGTTGGACAGGTGGACATGCTGATGGGGATGAAGATTTACTTCATGTAGCAATAAAGGAAGCAAAGGAAGAAACAGGAGTAGAAGATATAAGAGCTATTACTCCAGAGATATTATCTCTAGATATAATAGAGGTTATTGGACATTTTAAAAGAGGTAAATACGTCTCAGCCCATCTTCATTTATCTCTTGCATATTTGCTAGAAGCTGATGAAGCGGAAAAAGTTAAAATTAAAGAAGATGAAAATAGTGGTGTTAAATGGCTTCCTATTGATGAAATTCACAAACATAGTAATGAACCTAATATGATAAAATTATATGAAAAATTTAATGATAAAATAAAAAGTAGAAGATGGTAATGAAAAATGGATAATTAGTTATAAGTGCATTTAAGATAGTAATCCTTTTGTATATAATAAAACTAAGAGATTAAATAGGTGAAGAGCATTGATTAATATATACATTATAAGCACTAAATTAGCAGTGACATTTGAAATGAAAAGCCCTTTTAAGGTTGCGCCTTTAAGCCTATAGTTCCAGTAAAGGATAACTAATAATACTATAGATATTTTTAAAAAGAAACATAGAGGAAGATTAGTCACAATGCCTTTTGCAATAGCATTAGCCTCGTAAAATATACCACTGTACTTACCCACAAAGAGCCAAGTAAAAAGCAAATCACTAATATTTAAAAAAAGAATAAAGAGTAATTTTTTTCTTATAGGCTTTGAAGTTGTAACTTCTGATTTAGTTGTAAATTTAATAAAATTCATAAAATAACACCTCACAAAGAAATATATCCATATTATGTTAAAATATGCATTATATTAAAAGTTTATGTGAGTTACAACTTATATCGTAGAATAAATAGTTCTATGCGGTAATGTAAAGGTGTATCAACATAATTTATATATTTTATCACTGTAATTTTCAACAGAATCTTTTAAATATAGTGTTGACATATCCACTTTATAAAATATATAATAGTAAAAACATACAATGGTAAAAATAAATATAATTTAATTTGATGATAAGGAAGAGTAGTTTAATTTAGCTTTGATAAAGAGAGTTGGGGATGGTGGAATCCTAGCATGAAGGAATTAGATGAATGGACCTTTGAGAAGTAAGGGAAAATTATTGGTGAGAGTACCTGATATCGTAGGCTACACGTTACAGTAGATAGAGTATGTAAGTACTTGAAATTAAGAGGCATATTGATAAATTTGTATTAGTGTATTTATCAATGGCAATTTAGGTGGCACCACGGAAGTATCTCCGTCCTATTTTTATAGGACGGAGTTTTTTTATCTTTTTATTGTTGTATGGAAGTATTTCAATTGTTTTAGGTGGTGGTATGTATGAAGTGAAAGTGCGAAGAATTAAAAACAAAACTTAATATATTTAATGAAAATTATAGAAATATTTTTGGAGAGAAGGAGATTTTATCATGAAAGGATATTTTGGTAAGTATGGTGGAGCATTTGTTTCAGATCAGGTGAAAAAAGCTTTAAATGAGTTAGAAGAAGCTTTTGAAAAAGCTATTGAAGATAAGGAGTTTATGAGGGAGTATAATTACTATTTAAAGGATTATAGTGGCAGAGAAACACCCTTATATTTTGCTGAGAACCTAACAAAGTTTTGTGGAGGCCCTAAGGTATATTTGAAAAGAGAAGATTTAAATCATACAGGGGCACATAAAATAAATAATGTTTTAGGACAAATTCTATTGGCTAAAAGAATGGGAAAAAATAAAGTAATTGCAGAAACGGGAGCTGGTCAGCATGGAGTAGCTACAGCAACTTTAGCTGCAAAATTTGGAATGGAATGTGAAATTGTAATGGGAGAGGAAGATATAAAAAGACAAGAGCTCAATGTATTTAGAATGAAAATATTAGGAGCAAAAGTTACTCCAGCAACTAGTGGTACTAAAACATTAAATGATGCAGTGAATGAAGCTTTAGAAAAATGGGTAAAAAATATTTCAGATACTTTTTATGTCCTTGGTTCCGCTGTGGGACCTCATCCTTATCCAAAAATTGTTAAGGAATTTCAGAAAATAATTGGTGAAGAGGCTAGAAAACAAATATTAGAAAAGGAAAACAAACTTCCTAATTATGTAGTTGCATGTGTTGGGGGAGGAAGTAATGCCATTGGAATATTTACCGCGTTCCTAGAAGATAAAGGTGTTAATCTTGTTGGAGTAGAGGCAGCAGGTTATGGAGTAGAAACAGAAATGCATGCAGCTACAATAACAAAAGGAAGAGAGGCTATTATTCACGGTATGAATACCCTTGTTTTAAAGGATGATAGTGGAGATGTTAAGGAAGCCTATTCTATTTCCCCTGGACTTGACTATCCAGGAGTTGGACCTGAACATGCATTTTTAAGTGATATTGGTAGAGCAAACTATAAATATATTACAGATGATGAAGCTATAAAAGCTTTTATGCTTTTATCAAAGTTAGAGGGGATAATACCAGCCATTGAAAGTGCTCATGCCATTGCCTATACTATTAAATTAGCCAAAACCCTACGGAAAAATGAAATAATAGTAGTAAATCTTTCAGGTCGAGGGGATAAGGATGTGTCTGCTATAAATAAACTTCTTAATTAGTATGATTTCAACTATTATAAGTTTAATCATCTAATTTAAATTAAAAATTCTTTTTTTAAGTATGAAAACTTTACCTAGTTTCCTATATAAATATTTATATAGGAAACTAGGTAAATATAAAACTATTTAAATAGTTGTTTTATTCATGCGGGTTTGAGGAGTCTTTGATTTTCAAAAACATTAATAAATTATATTAAGCTACCTCTCATTGAGCTATATTTTTTTGTGTAATAACCCTTATTATCTACAATTTTCTTTATGGCATATAAGAATTTATCAATTTCATCTATTGTATTGTAAATACCAAAACTAATTCTAACCATACCAGGCTGAATATCTTTAGATGCAAGAGTCATTTCTTCTATCATAGATTTAGGAATTTTTAAAAGCCTTTGTAGATATGGATGAGCACAGAAACATCCACTTCTTACAGCAATGCCAAATTCATAGGCTAGTATTTTAGCCACTATAGTATGGTGTATTCCTTCTATATTAAATGGAATAATACTAACTTTATTTTGAAAATCGGAATAATTACTATATATTTTTACTGAATGTATAGATTGAAGATGTTTTGTAGTATATACAGTTAAATATTTTTCATATTCATCTATATTAGACATTCCAATTTTTGAAAGCTCATTTATAGCAGCACCTAAAGTTATTGAACCAATAAGGTTTGGGGAACCAGCTTCTTCCTTATCAGGGGAACCAGTCCATATTACTTTATGGTGAGATACGAATTTAATGGTTCCTCCGCCGGTATGGTCAGGTTCATACTCATTAAAAAAATCTTTAGGTCCAATTAATACACCACAACCAAAGGGTGCATACATCTTATGTGCTGAAAAAGCAACAAAGTCAATAGGTCCTAAAGGGAGTTGAAGGCCTATAGAAAATTTACTGTGAGGAATCAGTTGAGCTCCATCCACTAAAATTTTAGCTCCATAACTGTGAGCTAAATTTGCTATGGTATATATAGGATTTTTAATGCCAGTAACATTTGAAGCTCCGGTTATTGCAACTAAAGAAATTCTTCCATTATATAGTTCTAGTTTAGATTTTAAATCATCCATATCTAAATAACCTTCATCATCTACTTCTATATATTTCACTTCAAAATTTTTTCTCCATGGTAAATCATTAGAATGATGCTCCATAGAAGTGGATAGAATAATTGATTCCTTATCTTGATTAGCTAATATACCAGCTAGCTTATTTATAGCTTCAGTACAGTTTTTTACATATATAACATCCATCATATCACTATAATCATTAATGAAAAATTTCACAATTTCCCTTGAAGTTTCATACATATAGGTGGATAACTGAGATTTATATCCATCTCCTCGATGTATTGAGGAGTAATAAGGAGAAAAATTTACTACTTCATCAATTACAGATTTTAGTGGAGGCGTTGTAGCTGCATTATCGAAATTGATACCTATGCAATATGATTTATCTATCAATGGGACTTTAATATCTACTCCATAAACTAAGTCTCGATATGGATTATCCCTAAAGTTACTCATTTTTTACCTCCTTAATTAAATACTTGTTATTATATAATATTAAAGATATATTTTATTGGTGCAGATATTAAAAGAATAGTTGACATAAATACTCTGATTTGATATTATTAAACCATAGTAAAGTACTCAACATTAAGGAATGATTTTTATGAAGTTATCAACTAAGGGAAGATACGGGGTTAAAGCTATGGTTGACCTAGCTATTAACTACGGAAAAAGCCCTATATCTATTAAGAGTATTTCAAGTAGACAAAATATTTCAGAATATTATCTTGAACAGTTATTTTCTGTGTTAAGAAAAGCAGAGCTAATAAAGAGTATAAGAGGAGCCAATGGAGGATACATTCTAGCCAAGGATCCAAAGGAAATTACAGTATACCAAGTATTAGAGGTGCTAGAAGGACCTATCGAAATTTCAACCTGCTTAGATAGTGATGGCTGCAATAATATTGATTGTTGCGCAACTAGAATAGTATGGAAAAAAATTAAGGATAGCATTGATTCTGTAACAATGGCAATAACTTTACAGGATATTGTAGACGATTATTCTAACATATTGAAAATTAAAGGAGTGAACCTAAATGAATAAAACAGTTTATATGGATTATGCGGCAACAACATACACAAAACCAGAAGTATTAGAGGATATGATACCTTACTTTACGGAGTTTTATGGTAACCCATCATCTATATATTCGATTTCAAGGGAAACTAAAAAAGCTATAGATAAAGCAAGAAATAGAATAGCAAAAGCTATTAATGCGGATCCAGCAGAGATATATTTCACTGGTGGTGGATCAGAAGCAGATAACTGGGCAATTAAGGGAATAGCCCTTGCTAACAAAAATAAAGGAAATCATATTATAACTACTAAAATAGAGCATCATGCTGTACTTCACACTTGTGAATATCTTGAAAAACAAGGATTTGAAGTAACTTATTTAGATGTGGATGAAGAAGGGGCTATTAGATTAGAAGAACTAAAAAATGCTATAAAGCCAAGTACTATATTAGTGACTATAATGACTGCTAACAATGAGATTGGAACTGTACAACCTATTAAAGAAATAGGCGCTATATGTAAAGAAAGAAAAGTTTTCTTCCATACAGATGCAGTTCAAGCTATAGGTCATATAGATATGGATGTTAAAAATATGGATATAGATGCATTATCTCTATCAGGACATAAAATTTATGGTCCTAAAGGTGTTGGAGTTTTATACCTAAGAAAAGGCATAAAAATCCACAACTTAGTTCATGGTGGAGCTCAAGAAAGAAATAGAAGAGCTGGAACAGAGAATGTAGCTGGAATAGTTGGATTAGGAAAGGCTATAGAACTAGCTATGGAAAATCTAACTGAAGAAAAAGAAAGATTAACTTATTTAAGAGATAAGCTTATAAAGGGATTACTAGAGATCCCATATTCTAAACTTAATGGTTCAGTAGGAGATAAAAGGCTGCCAGGAAACGTAAATATTAGTTTTGAATTTATAGAAGGAGAGTCAGTGCTTTTAATGCTTGATGCTAAAGGAATATGTGCATCAAGTGGAAGTGCTTGCACATCTGGATCTTTAGATCCATCTCACGTATTATTGTCTATAGGACTTCCTCATGAAGTTGCCCATGGTTCGTTAAGACTTACAATGGGTGCTAAAACAACTGAAGAAGAAGTAGATTATGTAATAGAAACTGTACCTGCAATAGTACAAAGGCTTAGAGATATGTCACCATTATATGACAGTTTCTTAAATGGAAAAATTAAAAGTTTTTTTAACAAGGAGGACAAATAATTATGATATATAGTGAAAAAGTAATGGATCATTTTACAAACCCAAGAAACGTTGGAGAAATAGAAAATGCTAGCGGAATTGGAGAAGTTGGGAATGCTAAATGTGGAGATATAATGAGAGTTTATTTAAAAGTTGAAGATGATAAAATCGTAGATTGTAAATTTAAGACTTTTGGATGTGGATCTGCCATAGCATCTTCTAGTATGGCTACAGAGTTAATAAAAGGAAAAACTTTAGATGAAGCATGGACACTTACCAATGTAGCTGTAGCAGAAGCTTTAGATGGACTTCCACCAGTTAAAATGCATTGCTCAGTTCTTGCAGAAGAAGCTATTCATAAAGCTATAAATGATTACAGAGAGAAACAAGGATTACAGCCTTGGGATTACGAAGAACATGATGATATACATGATCAAGTTCATGGAGAATAGGTGTGATACTTAGATGAAGAAAAAAGTTGTAATAGGGATGAGTGGAGGCGTTGACAGTTCTGTAGCAGCATATCTTTTAAAAGAACAAGGATATGATGTCACTGGAATAATGATGAAGTTATCTCCAGATAACCCTGAATATGCAGAAAATGAAGGTGGTTGTTGTTCTCTTTCAGCAGTTAATGATGCAAGACGAGTAGCAGATGTTTTAGATATACCCTTCTATGTTATGAATTTTAAAGCTCCTTTTAAAGAGCATGTAGTAGACAATTTTATAGAGGAATATTTTAGTGGGAGAACCCCAAATCCTTGTATAGAATGTAATAGAAAAATTAAGTTTGAAGAATTTTTGAGAAAAGTTCAAGGGTTAGGCGCTGATTATATTGCTACTGGCCATTATGCTACTATAGATTTCAAAGATGGAAGATATAGATTGAAGCGTTCAGAAGATGATAGAAAAGACCAAACCTACGCCCTATATACTCTAACACAAGATCAATTGGCACATACTTTGATGCCTTGTGGAGCTTATTCTAAAACAGAAATCAGGGCTATCGCTGAAAAAATAGGTTTGGAAGTATTTAGAAAGAAGGATTCTCAAGAAATTTGCTTTATACCTGATAACAATCATGGTAATTATCTTTCTAGATTTAGTGGAAGAGAAGTTGTACCAGGAAATTTTGTAGATAGTACTGGAAAAGTTTTAGGAAAGCATAAGGGCATAGTATACTATACTATAGGACAGAGAAAAGGTCTTGGAATTGCTCTTGGAAAGCCTGTATTTGTAACTAACATAATCCCAGAAAGAAATGAAGTAGTTTTAGGCGAAGAATCAGAAATCTTTAATACTACGCTTATTGCTAAAAACATAAATTTAATTCCTATGGATAAAATAGAAGGGGACCTTATGGTTGAGGCTAAGGTAAGATATTCAGCTAAACCATCTCCTGCAAAACTAACTCAAATAGATGAAAATCATATTAAGTTAGACTTTGAAACCCCTCAACGGGCTATAACTAAGGGTCAATCTGTCGTTTGCTACCAAGGTGACCTTGTTGTTGGTGGAGGAATTATTGAAAGAGTTATAAAATAGTAAATTAAATATAATTTTAAAGTACAATAAAAAGATTGAATGATATTTTAGGGTTGTCTTAAAGAGAATTAGCTAGATTTAGTGATATAAGTTTAGCAATCTCTAAGACAATCCTTGAAGTCATTCTAGGAGGGATTTTTATGGATTACAGTGATAAAGTTCTAGAACATTTTTATTCACCAAGAAATGTAGGTACTTTACCTGATGCTGATGGCATAGGTGAATGTGGAGATGTAAGATGTGGAGATGTTATGAAGATATATTTAATTATAGAAGGTAATATGATTAAAAATGCTAAATTTATGACCTTTGGTTGTGGATCTGCTATTGCATCATCCAGTATTGCCACAGAACTTATTATTGGAAAGACTCTAGAAGAAGCCTGGAATCTTACTAATGAATCTGTTATAGAAGCTTTAGATGGATTACCATCTTCTAAAATTCATTGCTCCGTACTTGCAGAACAAACTATACACAAGGCTATTAATAACTATAGAGAATCTCATGGACTTGAAAAGTGGAATGATAAGTATAACAATGAATAGATGATATTTTGGTTATACAACTTAGTCCACATTAATATTAGTATAAACTCTCTTTAAATAGGCAAGGATAGAAATATCATTTCCTATGAAGGGAGTTTATTTTATGGCTAAAAGTAGAGATTACATCTATATGGATGTAATGAATATCCAAGGAAAAAAGATAGGATATATAAAGGATTTATTAGTTGATTTTAATAAGGGGGAAGTGATAGGATTTAAAGTTAGTCCATACAGGTTATTGGGTAAGGAGTTTAATGTACTAAAAGAGAATATAGTATATTATAAGTCTCAGTTAGTAATTAACAATATAGTTAAAGATAAATACTTAGAATTCTCAAGTATTCTGAATATGCATGTTATAGATAAATGTTCTAATATATTAGGTTTAGTAAGTGAGATTATATTCGGTGATGATGATTTTAAAATAAAAGGACTTGCAGTAAAAGATTATAATATATTCAGCATGTTTAAAAGTAGAAGTATTTTATTAAAACCATACTTGATACTAGGAGACGAATATATATTATATACAGCTGAAAACACTAATATAGCTTTGGAATGTATGCCTAATGTAGGAAAGAAAAAAGCTACTAATAAGGATGTATATTATGAAAAAGATTGATTGGAATTGGAATATCCTAGGTAGGTTAGCAATAGCTTTATTAATTATAGGGATAATAATATTTTTATTATGGAAGTTTCCTATTTTTACTGAGGTTTTAGGAGTAGTGATAATATCCTTTATAATTTCATATAGTATTAGACCTTTTCATAAGTTCTTTACGGAAAGGGGAATTAATAGAAAGTTAAGTGCTTTAATAGTAATTCTATCTATTATATTGTTTGTAATTATAATATTTTCTATTTTAGTTCCATGGATATATAATGAAAGCTCTAATTTTGCTGAAGTCATAGGTGAGATGAAAAGTTATTATGAAAGAATTACTGGAGATATTAAATATGTTACTGATAGTCCTTTCGTTAAGGAAGTGTTATATAGTTCCTATGAAAAGTTCAAAGATGCTCTTATGGTAATTGTATCGAATTTTTTATCAAAAATTGTATCTATAGCTGAAAATATGCTGTTGTTATTTATAATACCAACTTTAGTGTATTTCTTTTTAAGTGACGGAGATAGTATTTCAAAGGGAATCATGAAGTATATGCCTTTGAGCAATAAATATGCCATTAGAAGAGCTTTAAATCATATGGATAAGGTAATGGAAAGGTATATAATAACTCAGTTTGAATTGTGTGGAATAATTGGTGTATTAACCTTTATAGCACTAAAGGTAAGTGGTATAAAATATGCTTTAATATTATCTTTAGTAAATGCAGTGTTTAATATAATACCATACTTTGGGCCAGTTATAGGAGCTATTCCAATAATTTTAATAGCACTTTTAACATCAACTAAGAAAGCTGTAATTGTTGTATTTTGGTTATTTGTAATTCAACAGCTAGAAGGAGATATTATATGCCCTAAAATTTTAGGTGAAACTGTAGATTCTCATCCAGTAACCATATTACTATTACTTATAATAGGTGGTAGTATAGGTGGAATTTTAGGTATGATTATTGTAATTCCAGTATGGGTAATGATTAAAATAGTGGTAGGAGAAATAGATTATTATTTATTTTAGTTTAGAATTGTTGACAATTACTGAAATGCTAAATATAATTTATCATATAAGTAGAGAACTCAAATCTATGATTTGGTGTGAATCACTTACTCAGCGAAGGTAGTGAGTCGAGTTTCAATTAAGTAGAGAACCCAAATCTATGATTTGGTGTGAATCACTTACTCAGCGAACGCAGTGAGTCGAGTTTCAATTAAATATGAAGTTATGATAAGAATTAGTAGATATGGGAAGCTTTCAGAGAGAAAGTGGTAGGTGAAAACTTTCAGTGAAACATATTGAAGCTGTCTTGGAGCTATAATTAATTAAGAGATACTAGTTAATCTAGTATAATTAGGGTGGTAACGCGGAAAACTTTCGTCCCTTTTCAGGGATGGAAGTTTTTATTTTTTTATTTTATTTTAGAAAAATTGAATAAAAGTCATTGTTATTAGAAAGAATTAGGAGGAATGTAATATGAATAATATGGGTTTAAATGAAATAAGAGAAAGCTTTTTAAAGTTCTTTGAAAGCAAAGAACATTTAAGACTTAATAGCTTTTCTTTAGTGCCTAAGAATGATAAGAGTCTTTTACTAATAAATGCGGGGATGGCTCCATTGAAGCCATATTTTACTGGTATTCAGATGCCACCAAGTAAAAGAGTAACAACTTGTCAAAAGTGTATAAGAACTGGTGATATTGAGAATGTAGGAAAAACCTCAAGACATGGTACTTTTTTTGAGATGTTAGGAAATTTTTCTTTTGGAGATTATTTCAAAGAAGAAATTATAGTATGGGCTTGGGAGTATATAACAGAGGTTTTAAAAATATCTAAGGATAAACTATATGTAACTATATATCTTGAAGATGATGAGGCTTTTGATATTTGGACTAAGAAAACTGATATAGAGCCAAGTAGGATCTTTAGATTAGGTAAAGAAGATAACTTCTGGGAACATGGTGCTGGTCCATGTGGTCCTTGTACAGAAATTCACTATGACAGAAAATCAGATCTTCCACAAATAGAAACTACTGAAGAATTTATTAAAGCTGGTGATGAAGATAGAGTAATTGAATTTTGGAATTTAGTTTTCACACAGTTTGACGGAGATGGTAAGGGTGGATATGAGAGATTAGCAAATCCTAATATAGATACAGGAATGGGACTTGAGAGAATATCTACTATAATGCAAGGTGTAGATAATATCTTTGAAGTAGATACAATTAAGGATGTTTTAAATGCAGTTTGTAAAAAAGCTGGAAAAACCTATGGCGAAAATAAAGATTTAGATGTGTCTATAAGAATAATAACTGACCATGTAAGAAGTATTACCTTTATGATTGGAGATGGAATATTACCATCTAACGAAGGTAGAGGATATGTATTAAGAAGACTTCTTAGAAGAGCTGCAAGACATGGAAGAATTTTAGGAATAACAGGTACATTCCTAAATGAACTTTGTAATGTAGTTATTGATAGTTCAAAGGGAGCTTATGAAGAATTAGAAGAGAAAAAAGACTATATTAAGAAGGTCATTAGCTTAGAAGAAGAAAGATTTGCAGAAACCATAGATCAAGGTATGGATATATTAAAATCCTATATCGATGAAATGAATACTGAAAAAATAAAAGTATTAAGTGGAGAAAAAGCATTTAAACTATACGATACTTTTGGATTCCCAGTTGAACTTACCGAAGAAATTTTAGTTGAAAAGGGAATGAAAATTGATTTTGATGCTTTCCATAAGGAAATGGAAAATCAAAGGAATACAGCAAGAGCTGCAAGAGGTACATCAAACTACATGGGAAATGATGAAGGTGCTTTAAACAATATTCCAATGGAAATAACTACTGAGTTTTTAGGATATGGCACTATAAGTAGTAAGGGTAAAGTTTTATCTATGATAAAAGATGATGAGTTTGTAAGCAAAGCAGGAGAGGGAGAAAAATTTGTAGTTGTTACTGAAAAAACTCCATTTTATGCAGAAATGGGGGGGCAAGTAGGAGACATTGGAACTATATACACGGATAAATTCCAAGGAAAAGTTTTTGATTGTAAAAAGAGTACCAGAGGTCATATACTTCACTTTGTAGAAGCTATTAAAGGAGAACTTAAGATAGATGATATTGTTGAATTGTTAGTAGATTCCACTGTGAGAAGTAATATATGCAAAAATCATACTGCTACTCATATGCTTCATGAAGCTTTAAAGGAAGTTTTAGGAGACCATGTAAATCAAGCAGGATCTTATGTAGATGGAGATAGATTAAGATTTGACTTTACCCACTTTTCAGCTATGACTGCAGAACAACTTAAAGAAGTAGAAGAAAGTTTAAATAGTGAAATTCTTAAGGCTTATGATGTAAACACAGAGATTATGACAATAGATGAAGCTAAAGAAAAGGGAGCTGTGGCTTTATTTGATGATAAGTATAAAGAGGATGTTAGAGTTGTATCTGTAGGTGAATATAGCAAGGAACTATGCGGTGGAATTCATGTTAAGAATTCTGGGGAAATAGGGCTGTTTAAGATTCTAAGTGAGAGTGGAGTAGCAGCAGGAATCAGAAGAATTGAAGCTGTTACAGGTATTAAATCTGAAAGCTATGTTAATGAAAAAGAGGAATTATTAAAAGAAATATCTGCAACTTTAAAGTGTGGAGAAAAAGATTTATTAAATAAGTTAAATGGATTACTTTCTAATTTAAAAGAAAAAGAAAAAGAAATACAAGGATTAAAGGAAAAATTAGCTAGTGGTATTGAAGATGAAATAATTAATAAAGCTGAAAATATTAAAGGAATTAATGTAATTGCAGCTGCACTAGATGATATTGAAGGGGATGCACTTAGAAACTTATGTGATAAACTTAGAAATAAGGTTTCAGATGCAGTTGTAGTTCTTGGGAGTAGAGTTGCTGGAAAGGTTCAATTTGTAGTAATGGCTAGTAAGGAAGCAGTTGCAAAGGGTGCTCATGCTGGAAAGATTATTAAAGAGGTAGCTATCATCACTGGTGGTGGCGGTGGTGGAAGACCTGACATGGCGCAAGCAGGTGGAAAGAAACCAGAAAAACTAGATGAAGCAATTTCAAAGGTAAGTCAAATAGTAGAAACTTTAGTAAAATAGTATACTTTTTGCATCCAATGATGGTATAATAGAAAATAAAGTAAGGTTGAGAAGGTGATATAATGGATAAACAACATACAGTTCAGTTTGATGTAATGAAAGATAAGAAAGATATGACAAAAGTTATACTAACTGATGTATATGATGCTCTAATAGAGAAGGGCTATAATCCAGTTAACCAGTTAGTAGGATATCTTATATCTGGCGACCCAACTTATATAACCAACTATAATGGCGCAAGAGCATTAGTAAGTAAACTAGAGAGAGACGAGATATTAGAAGAAGTTTTAAAATCTTATCTAGATATAAAATAAAAATGCCTTTTAAGGCATTTTTATTTTAAAATTACACATAATATGTAATAGGTAAAAGTGTAATATGGTCCGTTAAAGATGTATATAGTGTTGGAATAATAAATTGATTTTATCCATTAGTGTTAATTATAATAGCATATAATTATTAATTTGTAATGATCAGAATAAGGAGCACCTATATAAGGATAAAGAAGGGGTTTATCCGATGACTACCCGCTCTAATACTCCCATCTTCTTCAAATTGGAGTAAAGAGCGGCTACGACCCTGGATAACGAATTCTAAGTATCGAAAATACTGATACTTAGAATTCTGTTAGTAACCTTCAGAGGGAGTAAAAACTCCCTCTGAAGCAAAGAACTCTGTTTATCATAATGGAGCTCCTATATTTGTAATATACAGTGAGGAGAAGAGCATGAGAGTACTTGGATTAGATGTGGGTGATAGAACTATTGGAGTAGCTATAAGTGACCCACTAGGCTTCACAGCTCAAGGAATTACTACCATAAGACGTAAAAAGGAAGAGGCAGATATAGAAGAGATTATAAAAATATGCAACGAATATAATGTTGATACTATAATTTCAGGACTACCTAAGAATATGAATGGTACTATAGGTGAGCAAGCAGAAAAGGTACAAAGATTTTGTGAAGCTTTAAGGGAGCACGTAAACATAGAAATTAAATTTTGGGATGAAAGACTTACTACTAGGGCAGCACATATGGCTATGTTAGAAGCTGATATGTCAAGAAAAAAAAGAAAAGGCTTGGTTGATAAGATAGCTGCTACTTATATTTTACAAGGGTACTTAGATAGTCTTAGTAAATAGTATTATCATGAATAAAATAGTATATAGTATAAATTTAATTAGGCACTTATTGCTTATATAATAGAATTATAGTATTGATAATTTCTATATAGAAAAAATACTACAAATATGTAGAAGGAGGGAATTTTTATGGAAAATTTTTTAGAAAATATAACATTAACTGACGAAGAAGGTAATGACGTTGAGTTTGAAGTTATAACCAAGTTAGAAATAGAAGATACAGAGTATTTTATAGTAGCGCCTATTGATGACGAAAATGAGGATGCTATTGCATTGAAGGTTCTTAAGGATGAAGATGGAGAAGAATACTTTGCAACAGTAGAGGATGAAGAAGAGTTTAACATGGTTAATGATGCTTTTGAAACTCTATATGATGAAGGCGTTATAGAATAAATATACTTCACCTAGTGGTGAAAGGAGTAGTGTTAATTTATGTCTAATGAGAAAATTGAAAATTTAAAACTTATTCTAAAAGAAAAGGGCTATAAATTGACACCTCAAAGAAGGTCTATACTTGATGAAATTATTAAAAATGAAGGTAGCCACTTAACCACAGAAGAAATATATGATTTAGTAAAGGTTAATTGTCCGGAAATTGGACTTGCAACTGTGTATAGAACTGTTCAGTTATTAGAAGAAATGGGAGTGCTATATAAACTTGATTTAGATGATGGATGCAGTAGATACGAACTTTGTGATGAAGATGAAAGTCATCAACATCATCATTTGATTTGTCAAAATTGTGGTAAAGTCATTGAGGTTGAAGGAGATCTTTTAGAGGAGTTAGAGCAGGGAATAGAAAAAAAGTATAACTTTAAAATAAAAAATCATAGTTTAAAGTTTTATGGAATTTGTGATAATTGTTCTTTACAATAATAACTTTATTATTAGTAGAGATGTTATATAAATCTATACTATATGATATTAAAATTTCTATTAGAAATTAAATGTATATATGTACAGATTAGATTAAGATGCTCAAAAACCTTATCTTTTATATTAATAAAGTTAGGCAGAGCATAAAGAAAATTATGTAGAAAAGGAGGGTAGGTTTTGAAAAAAGAAAAAGAGAAGATTAAAATAATTCCTTTAGGGGGATTAAATGAGATAGGTAAAAATCTAACGGCTATAGAATATAAGAATGATATAGTTGTTATCGATTGCGGATTAAAATTTCCAGATGATGAGATGTTGGGAATTGACGTAGTTATACCAGATGTTACTTATCTAGTTAAAAATGTTGATAGAGTAACTGGAATATTTTTAACCCATGCTCATGAAGATCATATTGGTGCTTTACCATATGTATTAAAGCAAATTAATGTTCCTGTTTATGGGACTAAACTTACACTGGGAATTGTGGAAAGTAAATTAAGAGAGCATGCATTATTAGGAGTGGTTGACTTAAGAGAAGTTAAGCCAAAGGATATAATAAAGCTTACTAGTGTATCTGTAGAATTTATTAAAACAAATCACAGTATAGCAGATTCGGTAGCTATAGCTATACACACACCATTAGGTGTAGTACTTCATACTGGAGATTTTAAGATTGACTTTACACCTATAGATGGCAAGGTTACAGATTTAACTAGATTTGCAGAGCTAGGGAAAAAAGGAGTAACTGTACTCTTAGCAGACAGTACTAATGTAGAGAGACCAGGATACACTATGTCTGAAAGCATAGTTGGAGAAAGTTTCGAAAAGATTTTCCATGGTGCTAAGGGAAGGGTTATAGTTGCAACTTTTGCTTCTAATATTCATAGGGTTCAACAGATAATAACAGCAGCTAGAAAGTATAATAGAAAAGTTGCACTTTCTGGTAGAAGTATGGAAAATATAATCGCTGTTGCTATAGAACTTGGATATATTACTATAGAAGAAGATGCATTAATAAGTATAGATTCTATGGGGAAATATCGTGATGATGAAATAGTTATGATAACTACTGGAAGTCAAGGAGAACCTATGGCAGCTCTTTCAAGAATGGCAGCTTCTGAACATAAGAAGGTAAATATACAAAAGGGAGACCTAGTAATATTATCTGCAACCCCTATACCAGGAAATGAGAAATTAGTTTCTAAGGTTATAAACCAGTTGTTTAAACAAGGGGCAGAAGTAGTATATGAATCACTAGCAGAAGTTCACGTATCAGGTCATGCATGTCAGGAAGAGTTAAAACTTATGCATTCTTTAGTAAAACCGAGATTCTTCATCCCAGTTCATGGTGAATATAGACATTTAAAACAACATGGTGAACTAGCTGTTAAGTTAGGTTTGTCGGAAAAAAATGTGTATATAGGAGAAAATGGAGATCTTATTGAAGTAAGTAGAACATCTATAAGAAAAGCAGGTACGGTAGCTTCAGGGCAAGTTTTTGTAGATGGACTTGGAGTTGGAGATGTAGGAAATATTGTTCTAAGGGATAGAAAACATCTATCACAAGATGGTATCCTAACTGTTGTAGTTACCATGGGTAAAGATACTGGAAGTGTTATTGCAGGTCCAGATATAATTTCAAGAGGCTTTGTCTATGTTAGAGAATCTGAGGATTTAATGGATAAGGCTAGAGAGGTTGTTAAAGAGGCCCTTGCACATTGTGAAGAAAAACACATTACGGAATGGCCTACTATAAAAGCAACAATTAGAGAAGCTCTTAGAGAGTACCTTTATGAAAAGACTAAGAGAAGACCAATGATTTTACCTATAATTATGGAAGTTTAAAAAGCTTCATTTTTCATTAATTGCTATAAGTAAGATTACACAAATAGTAATTAATGATAAATCTATTCTGTATTGGGATTTAATAATGTTTTAATAACATTGACTTTTTATCCACATAATATTAGAATTGAAATAGTTAATTTAAATTGGATACTTAAGTATCCAATTTTATTTTGTGGTTTATTATTAAAATAAAATTTTGGAGGAAAAATATGAATTTATATACAAGAGAAGATATAAGAAACATCGCTATAATAGCTCACGTTGACCATGGTAAGACAACTTTAGTGGATGCGCTTTTAAAGCAGAGTAAAGTATTTAGAGAAAATGAAGTAATGCAAGAGAGAGTTATGGACTCAAATGATTTAGAGAGAGAAAGAGGAATAACTATTCTTTCAAAAAATACAGCAGTAATGTATAATGGAGTTAAAATAAACATTATAGATACTCCAGGCCATGCTGATTTTGGTGGAGAAGTTGAGCGTGTACTTAAAATGGTAGATAGTGTTTTACTTGTAGTAGATGCTTATGAAGGAGCTATGCCACAAACTAAATTCGTTCTAAAAAAGGCCCTTGAGCTTGGATTAGATCCAATGGTTGTTATCAATAAAATTGATAGAAAAGATGCAAGACCAGAGGCAGTTATAGATGAGATCTTTGACTTATTTGTAGAATTAGGTGCTACAGATGAGCAATTAGATTTTAAAATAATATATGCATCTGCTAGAGATGGAGTTGCAATATCAGAACTTGAAGATGAACCTGTAGATATGGTTCCATTATTCGAAGCAATTATTGAAACTGTGCACCCACCAAAAGGTTATATAGACGAGCCATTACAAATGCTAGTAACATCAATAGATTACAACGAATATGTTGGTAAAATTGGAATAGGTAAGATTGAAAGAGGAACTATTAGAAAGAATCAAACCGTAGCTCAAATGTCAAAGGACGGATCAAAGAAAAATGTAAAAGTATCAAATGTTTATACTTACGATGGATTAAAAAGAGTTGAGGTAGAAGAAGCTAAACTTGGTGATATTATAGCTATATCAGGAATTCCTGGTATAAATATTGGAGAAACAATAGCAGATGCTACAAATCCAGAAGCATTACCATTTGTTGATATTGATGAGCCAACTCTTAGTATGAACTTTATAGTTAATAACTCACCTTTCGCAGGTCAAGATGGAGATTTTGTTACATCTAGACACTTAAGGGATAGACTTATGAAAGAACTTGAAACTAATGTAAGTTTAAAAGTTGAAGAAACTGATTCAGCAGACTCATTTAAAGTTAGTGGAAGAGGAGAACTTCATCTTTCAATTCTTATTGAAACTATGAGAAGAGAAGGATATGAATTCCAAGTATCTAAGCCATCTGTTATATACAAACATGAAAATGGAGAACTTTTAGAACCTATGGAAAACTTAACAATGGACGTACCAGAAGAGTATATGGGAGTTGTTATGGAAAAAATGGGTCCAAGAAAAGCAGAGATGGTTAACATGACTAGTGCTGTTAATGGATACACTAGACTTGAATTTAAAGTTCCATCAAGAGGAATAATTGGATTAAGAAATGAGTTTATGACTGAAACTAGAGGAAATGGAATAATGAACCACGTTTTAGTTGGTTATGAAAAATACAAAGGTGATATAGTAGAAAGAAACAGAGGATCTCTAGTTGTGTTTGAATCTGGAGAGTCTATTGGATATGGATTATTCAATGCACAAGAAAGAGGAAGATTATTTATAGGACCAGGAGTTCCAGTATATCAAGGAATGGTTTGTGGAGAATGTTCAAGAAATGAAGATATCGAAGTTAATGTATGTAAGAAGAAACATCTTTCAAATACAAGATCTTCAGGATCAGATGATGCACTTAAATTAATACCAGTACCTAATATGTCATTAGAACAATGTATAGAATTTATAGCTTCTGATGAGCTTGTAGAGGTTACTCCAAAAACTATAAGATTAAGAAAGAAAATATTAGATCCAACCCTAAGAAAAAGAGCAGCATTAAAGAAATAATATTTCCGTTCATGGGGGTGTAATATGAAGAAAATTGTAGGTATAATTGTAATAGTGTTAATAGCAATATTAACAGTCAGTGGTTTTTATTACAATTATGCGACAAAGTCTCCATTAAAAGGTGAGGAAATCACCGTAGTTGTAAATGAAGGGGATTCGCTTTACAACATATTAGATAGGTTAGATAATCAAGGTTTTATAAAAAGTAAAACATTAATCAAGATTTATATGAAGTTGCATAATACTTCAGCAGAACTTGTACCAGGAACATTTAAGTTATCAGGTAATTTAAGCTTTGAGGAGATAATTGCTGTTTTAGAGAATAAAAATAATGAAGGCTCTATATCCGTAACTATTCCAGAAGGATATGATATAGAAAAAATGGCTATATTATTTGAGGAAAAGGGATTATTTACTAAGGATGAGTTCTTAAAAGCTATAAAGGAATATGCAGCTCCTGATTATATTCCAGCAAAGGAAGGAAGGAGATATGATTTAGAAGGATTTTTATTTCCTGATACATATTTCTTTAATCCAGGAGTTAAACCTAATGAAGTTATAGCTACTATGAATAATGCTTTTAATTCTAAAATTAATAGCATTATTCCTGAAGGAACTAATATTTATGATATAGTAACTATAGCTTCTCTTATAGAAAATGAAACTAGAGTGGATGAAGAGAGACCATTAGTTTCATCAGTTATTTATAATAGGTTGAACAGTGATAATATGAAGAAGCTACAGATTGATGCTACAGTTATTTATGCTTTAGGTGAGCATGTAGATACAGTTTTATATAAACATCTAGAGATAGATTCACCTTATAATACTTATAAAAATCATGGATTGCCAATGGGTCCTATATCTAGCCCAGGCTTATCATCAATTGTAGCAGCAGTTAATCCTGAAGATACTGACTATTTATTTTATCTTTTAAAAAAGGATAAAATTCATCATTATTTTACTGATAATTATGATGACTTTGAGAATAAGAAAAAAGAATTAGGATACTAAGATATTAAATTTAGAATACAAAGTTGTAAGCTCAATAATTTTGAGCTTATAACTTTGTATTATAAAATTATTATATTCTTAATAGTAAATGTATATGATATGTATATGATATGTATAAGAGATTTTAAATAGAGTATATAAACAATGATTAAATTATATAGGATTATATGGAGGAAGAAATGAGCGGTATTACATATGATTATATGGAAAAGTACTTAAGAGGTCTCATAGGAGATTCTAAAGGGATGTTAAAAGAGTTAGAAGATTTTGCAGAAGAAAATGCAGTGCCTATAGTTCAAAAGGAAACTGCTAGATTAATAGAGTTTATGATTAATTTAAAAAAACCTAAAAAGATACTTGAGCTTGGCACAGCAATAGGATACTCCTCCATTTTAATGTCCTTAGCATCGGAAAATAATGTTACTATAACTACCATTGAAAGAGATGAAAAAATGGTAACCATAGCAACTGAAAATATAAAAAAAGCAGGTTTAGATGAAAAGATATCAATAATACAAGGTGATTGTTTGGAAGTTCTTGAAGGATTAGATGATGAGTATGATCTAATTTTTATGGATGCAGGTAAAGGTCATTATAGTGAATTTTTACCTCATTGCATAAGAATGTTATCAAAGGATGGAATAATTATATCAGATAATGTATTATTTAGAGGTATGGTTGCATGTAAAGACTTGATGATAAGAAGAAAAATTACTATAGTAAAAAGAATGAAGAAATATATGGAAACAATCTCAAAGGATGAAAATTTACTTACAACAGTAATACCAATGGGAGATGGTATAGCACTGACAGTTAGGAGGAATGAAAATGAAAACACCGGAACTATTAGCTCCAGCAGGGAACTTGGAGAAGCTTAAAGCAGCAATAAATTTTGGAGCAGATGCAGTATATCTAGGTGGTAGCAAGTTAAATCTTAGAGCTTTTGCAGATAATTTTAGCAATGAAGAATTATTAGAAGGTATAGAATTTGCTCATTCAAAAGGTAAAAAAGTATATGTAACTTTAAATGTATTTCCACATAATGATGACTTAGATGGTTTAGAAGATTATCTGAAGGAATTATCTGAAGCAGGAGTAGATGCAATTATAGTATCAGATCCTGGTATAATTTTGATGGCTAGAGAAACTGTACCAAATATGGAGTTACATTTAAGTACTCAAGCAAATACTGTTAACTGGAAGACTTGTGAGTTTTGGCATAAGATGGGGGTAAAAAGAGTTGTTTTAGCTAGAGAATTATCCCTTGAAGAAATAAGAAAGGTACAAGAGAAAATACCTGAAACTATGGATTTAGAGATATTTGTTCATGGTTCTATGTGTATGGCATATTCAGGAAGATGTCTTATATCTAACTATATGGTAGGGAGAGATTCTAATAGAGGGTCTTGTGCGCAACCATGTAGATATAAATATCATCTAGTAGAGGAAAAACGTGAAGGAGAATATTATCCTATCATGGAAGATGATAAGGGAACATATATAATGAATTCTAAGGATTTATGTATGATTGAGCATATTCCAGAACTTATGGAAACTGGAGCATTGTCATTTAAAATAGAGGGTAGAATGAAGAGCACTTACTATGTGGCAAGTGTTGTTAAAGCTTATAGGGAAGCTATAGATGAATATATGAAGTCTCCAGAAGACTATAAGTTTAATCCAAGATGGTTAGAAGACTTAAATAAACCTAGTCATAGACAATACTATACTGGATTCTATTTCAATGAAGAAAATAAACAAGTTCAAGATAGTTCAGCCTATGTAAGAAATTATGACATTATAGGTATAGTTAAGGATTATAATAAAGAAACAGGAATAGTTACAATTGAGCATAGAAATAAAGTAGTTGAAGGAGCTCAAGTAGAAGTTTTAAGACCAATAGGAGAAAATAAGCAAGTTGTTCTTAGAGACCTTCATGATGAAAAAGGAAATAAAATTGAGTCAGCACCTAGTGCAAAAATGATATATACGGCTAAAGTTAATGAAGAATTAGAAGAAAATGATATTATAATAAAGGCTAAGGAGGAAGTTTAATGAAACGTCCAGTTATAATAGGAATAACAGGTGGAACTGGTTCAGGAAAAAGTACCATAGCAAAGGAAATATGCAAAAGTTTTGACGGAAATTGCATAGCTATGATAGAACAGGATTGTTATTATAAGGACCAAAGCCATTTAACTATGGAGGACAGAGTAAAGACAAACTATGATCATCCATATGCCTTCGATACAGCCTTATTAGTAAATCATTTAAAATCTTTAATTGATGGTAAAGCTATTGAGAAGCCTCAGTATGATTTTGAGGTACATAATAGAAAAAAAGAAACTATACTGGTAGAACCAAGAGAAATAGTAATAGTAGAAGGAATACTTGTTCTTGAGGATGAATCTCTTAGAGATATGTTAGATATAAAAATTTATGTAGATACTGATGCAGATGTAAGATTCATAAGAAGACTAGTGAGAGATCTTAATGAAAGAGGAAGAACTGTAGATTCAGTAATAACTCAATATTTAACTGTAGTTAAGCAGATGCATGAACAATTTACAGAGAATACTAAGAAGTATGCAGATATTATTATCCCAGAAGGTGGACATAATAAAGTAGCTATAGAAGTTATTAAAGGAAATATCCGCCAGATACTAGCAAGACAAGAGTAAAGATAATGTAAATAAGGTTCAAAAATTTGGTATTAAACACCTTTCTTTAGTCAAAGATTATACTAAGGGAGGTGTTTTTATTGTTTCAAAAAAGTAATAAAGGGCAGGTAACTAAGAGAAATTATTACCTATTATCTATTATGATATTAATGTTTATAGGATTAATTATTAGGTTTATCCATATTCAATTAATGGAGGGTCCTACACTTTCAGTGTCTGCTAATGAACAATATTACTATGAAGAGGATATAAATAATATTAACTTTAAGTTGCTTGATCGAAATGACAATAATCTTTTTGAAAGTACATTAAATTATTATGTAGTGATAGATCCATTAACTTTTTATACATTAAATGAGGAAGCAGCTTTTATTTCAATGAAAAATGTATCCTATATACTGCGAAGTTTTAATAGAGATTATGATATTTCTTTATTACAATATGAAATTGAAAATGGAAATAAACAATATGAAATTGATAAAGAGTGTTATGAGAAGTTAAAAAATATACAAGATGTAAGAGGAATGTATGTATACGAATATACTGAATATAAAAAGTATAATGATTGGAATATAAAGAATATACTAGCTAGTGGAGTAAAATATTCTGATAACTCAAAGCTGAAAGATGAGGGAACCCTAGAAAGAGAAATATATGAATATATTAAGAATAATAAAAAAGAGCAATTAAAGCTTGAAAAGGATGTTAGTGGTAATATTATTAAAAAAGTATTTAGTGACATAAAAGGTAATAATAATGTAGTTACAACCCTAGATTATAATATTCAAAAAAAAGTAGAAGAAATTTTAAAAAGTAAAAATTATGAAGAATACGGTCAAATTGGAGCAGTATTAATGGAAAGCAGCACTGGGGATATATTATCAATGGCGCAGAAAAATGATAATTTATCTAATGTAAATATTGGAATACCTAGTGGAAATGGTTTTTTACTTGGTTCTACCTTTAAAACTATACTATATGAAGCAGCTTTAGAAAATCAACTAATTGGAAGAGATGAAAAGTTCTATTTAAAGGAAATTTTCCCTAAAAGTATTGAAAAGTTAGGTTCATATAATATGGAGCAAGCATACATAGCGTCATCTAATGATACTTTTGCTCAGATTGGATGGAAGGTTGGAATGGATAGAATATATGAATTATCTAATAGATTAGGTTTATTTAATAAGACGCTAAATCTTCAAGATGAGAAAAGTGGAACTATAGAAGGATATAAAGTAGAAAACAACCTAGATATCATTACTAATACATCTATAGGACAAACGGTGAGAACTACACCTCTAGCAGCATTATCCATTCCTAATACAGTAGTTAATGGTGGTAAATATATTAAACCTAAAATTATAAATAAAATAATAAGTGAAGAAGGTAAAATTTTAAAGAAGTATGAAAGTGAATCTACAGAGGTATTCAGTGAAAGTACTGCTAATATAATTAAAGAAGGTATGATGGGTGTAGTAAATGATGAGCTTGGTACAGGAAGCAATGCTAAAATAGATAATATAGAAATCGGCGGCAAAACTGGAACTACTGAATATTTAAATGGAGATAAAAAGTGTTCTGATGGCTGGTTTGCAGGATTTTTCAAATATGATAACAAGTATTATTCCATGGTTATATATTTACCACAGGTAGAAGAAAAAAGTGGTAGTAGTCAAGTTGCATGTTCTGTATTTAAGGATATAGTAGTAAATTTAATTCAGAGTGATATTATGAAATTAAATTAAATTTATATTTTACATTATATAATATACCTAAAATTTAAAATTTTATTTCAAATAAATATTACCATATAGTCACTTTTCCCCTAAAGTAAACATATTATAATAATAAGCACTATTAGGGGGAGCATAAATGTTTTGCTTGAGTTGGTTATTGAATGTAATTAGCGAATATGCCTTACTTACAGGATATGTTTCAGGAAATAACTCTTTTCCACAGCCACTTACAGAAGTAGAAGAAAAAGAATATTTACAGAGATTAAAAGATGGAGATCCTGAAGCAAAAGGTGTCTTAGTTGAGAGAAATCTAAGATTAGTAGCACACATAGTAAAAAAATATTCATTTCCTGGGAAAGAAGTGGATGATTTAATATCAATTGGAACAGTAGGATTAATTAAGGCAATAGATTCATTTGATATGGATAAGGGAACTAGGTTAGCAACTTATGCTGCAAGATGTATAGAAAATGAGATTCTTATGCTTATTAGAAACAATAAGAAAATTAGAAGTGAAGTATATTTGCAAGATCCTATAGGTCTAGACAAAGAAGGAAATGAAATATCCCTTATGGACATATTAAGTAGTGATAAAGATTCCATTTTAGAGGTAGTGGAAAATAAGATACAAGTGAAAAAATTATATTGTATACTGGAAACATGTCTTCAAGAAAGAGAGAAAAGAATAATAGAAATGAGGTACGGGTTAATAGATGGGAAACCAAAAACTCAAAGAGAGATAGCTTCAATATTAGGTATTTCAAGATCCTATGTATCTAGAATAGAAAAAAGAGCATTAAAGAAACTACTTAAAGAGTTAAATTTTGGAGAAGGCTAATAATATATATTAATTAAATATTTACTATATAATTATATTTATATTATAAAAGGTATTGATATGTATTGATTCATAAAGAAATATGAATCAATACATATCATATTTTTTAGAAAACTTTAACTAATGTTAAAGAATTATATAAATATAAATATATTTAATACGATTATATAAATTGATATACTAATTAAAATTATAGTAAAGTTAATGTAAAGTAGATAATTATAAATATAACAATGTAGGTGGAAATGTATTTTATTATATGTAAGGAGATAAAAAATGGAACTAAAGGAACTTTTAAAATATGTGGTTGAAAATCAAGGTTCAGATTTGCATCTGTCTGTAGGAGCACCTCCTATTCTACGAAAAAATGGAGAATTATTAAATGTAATAGAAGAAGTTTTATCTGAAGAAATAGTTAAGAAATATAGTAAGGAAATCCTTGGAGAAGATTACGTTATATACAATGAAATAGGGGAGAGAGATATACTATATACTCTACCGGATGTAGGCAGGTATAGGGTTAATGTATATAAAGAAAGAAGTTTTGATACTATTGCAATTAGAGTAATACCGGTAAAAGTTCCAACTATAGAAGATTTAAATATGCCTACAATTATAAAGGAATTTACAAATAAAAAGGATGGCTTAATTCTTATAACTGGTCCAACTGGAAGTGGTAAGAGTACTACTATGGCAGCTATGATAAATGAGATAAATTCAAATAAAAAAACTCATATTGTGACTTTGGAGGATCCTATAGAGTATTTACATAATCATAAGAAATCTCTAATTAATCAACGGGAAATAGGAAGGGATACGGAAAGCTATGATAGTGGACTAAGAGCCATACTTAGAGAAGATCCAGATGTAATTTTAGTTGGAGAAATAAGAGATTTAGAAACTATGTCAGCAGTACTTCTAGCAGCAGAGACAGGACATCTAGTAATTTCTACATTACACACCATAAGTGCCTACAAAACAATTGATAGAATCATAAATTATTTTCCGTCAGAACAGCAATTAAGGATAAGAAATCAGCTTTCTACGGTATTAAAAGGTATAGTATGTCAAAGATTATTTAAGAAGATGGATGGTAGTGGAAGAATTGCAGCTCTTGAAGTAATGGTTAATACCCCAGCAGTTCAAAATTTAATTAGAGAAGGGAAAATACATCAAATACCATCGACTATGGAAACTTCATCAAAATATGGTATGCAGACTATGGAAATGGCTATAAGTAAAATTAACAGATATATTGATAAAGAAGAACTGTAAGCAGAGTTCTTTGCTTCTTCGAAAACCTATAATATCAATGGTATAGGGAATTTAGCCATTGTGTTTTTTTTAATTAAGTTTTATACTATAGATAGAATATAAATGATTAAATGGCGTACTTATAATATATTGAGGTAATTTCGTTATTTACCTACATATGGTAGTAAGGTGTTATAGAGACTAGGCATTGTATAAATATATTCTAAAAATATTCTACTATTTTGAAGGAATTTCAATTTTCATGTTGAATATACCTTTGTACACTGTAAACTTCTTAGGGAGTAGAATGTGGGAGGAATATGTTATATGAATAATTACATTGTTGGAATAGATATAAGTTCTTCAAAGGTATGTGGAGTAGTTGGGAGATTAGACCAAGAAAACAAAATACAAATTATGGGGATTACTACTTCAGATTATGAAGGAGTTAAGGATAATGTAATGTTGGATGAAGAGGATATTTCTTATATTTTACGCAATGTAGTAGAGCGTTTAAAGGAAATTGTAAATTCACCATTAGAAGAAGCATACTTATCTGTACCAATTTCTTTATGTGAAATCGTAAAGACTAAAGGTGTTTTGTCTTTCTCAGAAATGAAAGAGATTAGCAAAGAGGATATATTAAATGTAGGAGAAGTTGCAAAGTTTTGTGTTGGCAAGGAGCAAGAAATTGTCCAAGTTGATATTGAAGAATACATAGTTGATTCTATGAAGAATATTACTAATCCATTAGGAATGAAAGGGAAGGTACTAGAATCAGAAGGCAACGCATTTATACTAAGTAAAAAATATGTTGATGGATATAAAAAATGTTTAAAAGAAACTGGAATCGAGATAAAGGGATGGGTAGTTAATGCTATAGGTATAAGCAAGGATATAATTGAAGATCTTGAACTTGCTAAAGGTGTAGCAATTATCGATATTGGAAGTTCTAATATGGAAATTACAGTTTTTAAGAATAATAGATTCTTAGATTACTTTTCAGTACCCTTAGGTGGTAATAATATTACAAATGATATTTCTATTTGCCTAAAGTTATCATTACAAGATAGTGAAAGATTAAAATTTAAATGTAATACTTTATTGAAAGATAATTCAACTGAAAATCATAAAATAAAGATTAATACTAGTGGAAATAGTATAGTGGAAATTAATTATGAAATGTTAGTAGATATAATAGGTGAAAGAGTTAAAGAACTACTTGAAATAATAAATAAGCGCATTGAAAAAGAGCAATTAAGTGATCAAATTGGCAGTTTCGTAATTGTTGGAGGTGGAATATCTTTATTTAGAGATATTACGACTATAGCTTCAGAAATATTAGGAAAGCCAGTTAGAATAGGTGTTCCAAATTATGTTGGAGCAGCAAACCCAATATATTCAACAGCTACAGGAATCATAAGAGATGTTTTAAGCAAAGAAGAAATATTTAATAAAGAAAAAAGTTCCTGTGAAAGTTGTAATGAAAAGTTGAGTAGTAGCAATAATAGAAGTAAAGAAAATAAGTTTATAACAAGACTAAAAGGAATTCTAAAGAGTTTTTCTAATGAGGAGGTAATAAAGTGATTGATTTCGATGTTCAAAATGATGATTTATGTAAAATTAAAGTTGTAGGTTGCGGTGGCGGTGGAAACAACGCTGTAAATAGAATGATTGAAGAAGGACTTAAAAATGTTGAATTCATAGGTATTAATACAGATAAACAAGCATTAGTTTTATCTAAGGCTGAGTTTAAAATCCAATTAGGAGACAAGCTTACTCGAGGCTTAGGTGCAGGTGCAAATCCCGAAATAGGAAGAAAAGCAGCAGAAGAAAGTAAGGAAGAAATAATTGAAGCATTAAAAGGTGCAGATATGGTATTTGTTACTTGTGGAATGGGTGGAGGAACTGGTACAGGAGCTGCACCAGTAGTAGCAGAAATAGCTAAATCTATGGGGATTTTAACTGTAGGTGTTGTAACTAAACCTTTCCCATTTGAAGGAAGAAAAAGAATGATTCATGCAGAAGCTGGAATTAAGGCTTTAAAGGAATCAGTTGATACATTAGTAACAATTCCAAATGAAAGATTATTATCTCTTGTGGATAAAAAAACTACTCTTGTAGAATCTTTTAGGAAAGCAGATGATGTTTTAAAACAAGGTGTACAAGGTATTTCTGACTTAATAACTATACCAGGATTAATTAACTTGGACTTTGCAGATATAAGCACTATTATGGTTAATAAAGGACTTGCTCATATGGGAGTAGGTATTGGAACTGGCGATAATAGAGCACAAGATGCTGCAAGAGAAGCAATAGCAAGTCCACTTTTAGAAACTTCAATTATAGGAGCAACTGGAGTACTTTTAAATGTTACTGGGGGATCTGATTTGTCTTTGTTAGAAATTAATGAAGCTGCACAAATAGTACAGGAAGAAGCTGATCCAGATGCAAATATTATATTTGGTGCTGTAATTGATGAGAGCTTAAATGATGAGATAAGAATAACAGTTATTGCTACTGGATTTGATTGCGAGAAAGCTAAAATGGAAAGTGGAGTAAGTTTTGACACTATTAAAAGTCAAGGTTCTAAATCAGAGGTAGCAGCAACTCAATCAAACGATACTGCTACATCTTCAAAAGATGAAAGTGAAGACTTTACAGTTCCTACATGGCTAAGAAAAAGTATGAGATAATATAAGATTAATATGTATTTTATTAAGAGGCTATTGTAAAATGATTTTTAATCATTTTACAATAGCCTCTTCTTATTTAATTTTTTTAAATTCCATGTAAAGGCTGAAATAGAATGAAATGTATTCTATTTCAGCCTTTTATTATTTCAAGGACTTTTGTTTAAATTACACAGTTTATTTTTGAACAGACACTTAATTTAAAAAAAAAATCGTAAAATGACATAATTTTCTAGTAATAATATGAAATTTTACCATATGGTTTTACAAATTTTACCGTAAACAACCTATATAATAATCTTTAAGGGGGTAAATAAAATGGTAGTGTACTTAGATATGCTCTTGTTAGAAAATTTTTTAGTGAATTTATTTTTGCTAACAATAACTATGCAAACTATAAAAAAGAAGGTTTCAATGGGTAGGTTAATGCTAAGTTCAGCTATTGGTGCTTCATATGTTTTTGCTATACTTATTCCTAAACTACAGTTTTTTACATCTACGCCCTTTAAAATAGTAGTAGCTCTACTGATGATGATAATATCTATTAAAGATAAAAGTATGGGTGAAGTATTAAAAGCTACTGGAATATTTATATTGTATTCTGTACTTCTTGCAGGAATGTCTTTTTATATAGCCATAAAGGATAATCCATCTTTATCATCAAGTGCTATGATATATAATTTTTCCTATAAAAATCTTATATTGTCTTTAATGATTATTTATATGTTAATTTATAAGTTGACTGTATATGTAAAAGATAGACGCTCATTAACTAATTATGTATATACTACTGAAATATGTATCGATAATGTGAAGACTATAATAAAAGCCTTTTTAGATACAGGTAATGAACTTAGAGAGCCAGCAACAAATTTGCCCGTAATAATTGTAGAAAGGAAGTTTTTCAAAGATTTAAATTTAATGAACCATAGCATATATAACATTCCTTATTCTGTGGTAAGTGGATGTAATGGAAAACTTATTGGAATTAGACCAGATAGTGTGAAGATAAACATTAATGGAAATATAAAAGAAGAAAGTTTGATATTGGCATTTTGTGATAATAAGCTTAGCAAACATAGTGATTATAATGGACTTTTACCAAGGGGGATTATAGAATAGGAGGAATTTTTATGAATAAAATATCAAAAAAGTTTTTAGAAGTGAGAAATGGGTTGCAAAGCATACTAAGTAGATTTTTAAGTAAGTTTAAAGGCTTTGCAAAATCAATTTACTACATAGGGGGAAATGATGCATTACCACCACCATTGACTAAAGAAGAAGAGGAAGTATTGGTAGAAAACTTAGAAATGGGAGATGAAAGCATAAGATCCATCTTAATTGAACGTAACTTAAGATTGGTAGTTTATATTGCAAGAAAATTTGAAAATACAGGAGTAAATGTAGAGGATTTAATATCGGTAGGCACTATAGGACTTATAAAAGCTGTAAACACCTTTGCACCAGAAAAGAAGATTAAATTAGCAACCTATTCTTCTAGATGCATAGAAAATGAAATACTTATGTATCTAAGGAGAAATAATAAGATAAAAACAGAAATATCTTTTTATGAGCCATTAAATATTGATTGGGATGGAAATGAATTGTTATTATCAGATATATTAGGAACTGATAGTAATGTAGTATATAACTATATAGAAGAAGAAGTAGATAAGCAACTTCTTGGAATTGCTATGGATAAATTAAATAGTAGGGAGAAAGAAATAATAGAGTTGAGATTTGGACTAAATGGAATTACAGAAAAAACCCAGAAGGAAGTTGCGGATATGCTTGGTATATCTCAATCCTACATTTCGAGACTGGAAAAAAGAATAATTAAGAGACTTAAAAAAGAAATTAATAAAATGTTATAAGGTTGTCTTTAGTATAAAAAAGCTACATCAGGAGATAATTTTAATGTAATTATTCTGAAGGGAATGAGACCTTATGATGATTAATAAAGTAGAAATTTGTGGAGTGAATACTTCGAAACTACCTGTATTAAAAGAGAAGGAAATGAGGGAACTACTAATCAAGATAAAGCAAGGTGATAAGGGCTGTAGAGAGGATTTTATAAAAGGAAATCTAAGGTTAGTATTAAGTGTAATTCAAAGATTTAATAACAGAGGGGAAAATGTAGATGACTTATTTCAAGTAGGTTGCATAGGTCTAATGAAGGCTATTGACAATTTTGATTTAAGTCAAAATGTTAGATTTTCCACTTATGCAGTACCGATGATAATTGGAGAAATTAGAAGATACCTTCGGGATAATAACTCTATTAGAGTAAGTAGATCTTTAAGAGATATTGCTTATAAGGCACTACAAGTGAGAGATAAGCTTGTTAACAAGGATAATAAGGAGCCAACTATCTCTCAAATTGCAAAAGAACTAGAAATGCCTAAAGAAGAGATAGTATTTGCACTAGATGCAATTCAAGACCCAATTTCATTATTTGAACCTATTTACCATGATGGTGGAGATGCCATATTTGTTATGGATCAAATTAGTGATAGTAAGAATTTAGATGATGGATGGCTTGAAAATATATCAATAAAAGAAGGGATGAAGAAGCTTACAGATAGGGAAAAACTAATCTTAAACTTAAGATTTTTTCAAGGAAGAACTCAAATGGAGGTTGCTGATGAAATTGGAATATCTCAAGCTCAGGTTTCTAGATTAGAAAAGACAGCACTTAAACACATGAGAAAACACGTGTAGTATGCTTATTTACAGGTAGGTAGCTTATTTTAGAATTAAAACTAGTTGCAATAGTTAATATAATTGATTCATATTATATTAAAATTTATATTGCAATGAGGTTAAAATTAAAATTTATAACTCAGCAAAAAGGAGCCTAGGCTCCTTTTTGCTGAGTTATAAGATATTATAGACTTAGAGTATGTGGCTAATTTGATATGAGTCTTTGTATGAAAATAAATATTTATATCTTATACAATATATTAAATAGGTAAGCTTAAAATTATGAAAATTTCAAATTAAATAAAATTTGATTAAAAGATAGTTGTTCTGTTAAAATATTTTTAGAAGAGATATTATTTAACTCATGTGTTAAATTTCTTGAATTTATCATATCGATAAACAAAAATAGGGTTTTGTAATTTATTTCAGCAGATTTTAGTAATTCTGAAATATTGGATGAAGTTAAGTATATATTTGAAATTGAGGTGATGGAACAGTGGAAGGCGAAAGAATAAAGGAAATAATGATCCAGAGAAAAAATATGAAGTATAGATTAGTTTTTCAAGGAATTATTGTAGGCTTAGTAACAGGAGTAGTAATAGTACTTAATAGGATACTAATAAATAAATTCTCGCTACTTTTTAATAATTTTTATTCATGGGGAAATAAGGATTTATTAAAAGCAATTTTAGTTATTGGAATTTTAGCAACTGTTGGAATAATAGTAGGAATCATGGTTAAACGGGAAGGCATGATTTCAGGAAGTGGTATTCCACAAGTAAAAGGACGAGTTATAAATAAATTAAAAATGAATTGGTTTAGAATATTAATATACAAGTTTATTGGAGGATTTTTAGCTTTGTCAGCTGGACTTTCTGTTGGTAGAGAAGGTCCTTCAGTTCAAATTGGAGCTTCAATAGGTGAAGGAGTTGGAGAAAAAAGTTATAAAAATATGCCAGTTAAAAAGGAATTTTTAATAACAGCTGGAGCGTCAGCAGGTTTGTCTGCTGCGTTTAATTCACCTTTATCTGGAATAATCTTTGCATTAGAAGAAATTCATAGAAATTTTTCTCCATTAGTATTATTGACGGTTATGCCGGCGGCTATAACTGCAGATTTTGTGACAAAAAGATTTTTAGGCATCGAGCCAGCTTTAACTGTGGGTGCAATGGATGCATTGCCATTAAGTTATTATTGGATTTTAATTGTATTAGGTATTTTAACAGGAATAATGGGAGTTATATTTTCAAAAGGAATATATTTATTTCAAGATTTATATTCTAAATTTAAAAATATACCTGAAGAAGTAAAAATAATGATCCCCTTTATACTAACAGCAATTATTGGATTGACAGCACCTATGCTATTAGGTGGGGGGCATGAGCTAATATTACATTTATCATTAGAAGAAAAATCAATCTTATTTTTAATAATAGTATACATAATTAAATTTTTACTACTTTTAATTTGTTTTGGCTCTGGAGTACCAGGGGGGATATTCTTACCAATGTTATTGCTAGGAGCAATTATAGGAGCCATAGTTGGAAATATTTCAATAGATATTTTCGGAATAAACAGTGCATATATTATTAACTTTATAGCTTTAGGTATGGCAGGATATTTTGCATCTGTAGTCAAAGCTCCTATAACGGGAATTGTTCTTATAATGGAAATGACAGGTTCCTTTAATCATTTGTTGTCTTTATCAGTAGTAGTTATAATTTCATACATTACTTCAGAGTTGTTAAGAAATGAACCAATTTATGAGGTGCTATTAGAAAGATTGCTAAAAAGGGTTGGATTAACTAAAGAGGAAAGTGACAGTAAAAAGACCATATTAGAATTTTGCATTGAAATGGGAAGTATAGGTGAAGGGAAATTTATAAGTGAAGTTCATTGGCCGAAGGGCTGTCTTCTTGTGTCTATAAAAAGAGGAGAAAAAGAAATAATACCAACAGGCAATGTAAAATTAATAGGTGGAGATTATATAGTTGTTTTAGTAAATGTAGATAGACGATGTTTTATAATAGAAGAAATAAATAAACTTACTTTAGTATAAAAAAGAGAGCCTAGGCTCTTTTTTTATGTTCTATATTATTTTAAAGAGAATATAGATTAAATGATATAAAATTTAAGGAGGGAGTTTTTTTATGGAAACTTCAATGTTTGCGATAAATAGTTTAAAAACTATGGAGATAATAGATATTAACACAGGTACTAAACTTGGCTATATAAAAGATTTTAAAGTTAATTGTGAAGAATATAAATTAGAAGCAATAATACTTCCAACACAGAAATCTGGATGGTTTTCAAAAAATGAAGATATAGAATTGCCTTGGGATAGAATTAAAAAAATTGGAGTAGATGTTATTTTAGTAGATGGAGAGGGAATTGTTGAAAATAATTAGGAGAAAATAATTAATTATATACAAATAGTGAATACTTTGTGTATAATCGTAGTATAAACAGAAAAACTTAGAGGATGTGATTATAGTGAAGTGTCCTTATTGCAATGGAGAAGAAAGTAAGGTTGTAGATTCTAGAGCAACAGAAGATGATGGTGCAATTAGACGTAGAAGAGAATGTCTTAATTGCAATAAAAGATATACTACCTATGAAAAAATAGAGGATATACAAATATTTGTTATAAAAAGAAATTTAACTAGAGAGTTATTTAATAGGGATAAGATCATAAGTGGTGTTATAAGAGCCTGTGAGAAAAGACCTGTATCAAGATTAGAGATAGAAAACTTAGTAAATTCAATTGAAAAAAGACTTAATAATACCATGACTAGTGAAATAAGATCCGAGGAAATAGGAGAATTAATATTGCAGAAATTAAGGTATATGGATGAAGTTGCTTATATAAGATTTGCATCTGTATATAGAAAGTTTGATGATATTAATAGTTTTATAGAAGAGATAAAGGGTTTAAGTGGTGATAAGTAATATGAGATCCTATAACATAGAAAATAATGAATTTCTAACCTATGATTTAGGTGATATAACCATTGGATTTTCTACAGCAAAAAATAATTTAAACTTTAATAAAGCATTTGATGAAGGAAAGTCTAGTTTAAATAATTTAAAAAAGTGGTTTAAAATAAATGAAGTTATATATTTAAATCAAGTTCATGGAACTAAAGTATTTTCTTACGAAGAAAATATGGATATAGTAAACTATGATGGAGATGGTATTGTAACAAAAGAAAAACAGGTTGCTATAGGGGTATTTACAGCGGATTGTGTACCAATAATTTTAGTAGATACTAAAAATAAAGTAATAGCAGCTCTTCATAGTGGTTGGAAAGGAACTTTGAATAATATAGTCTCTAAAGGAATTAAAGTTATGAAAGAAAATTATGGGTGTGATCATAGCTATATTAAAGCTTTTATAGGACCTCATAATAAAAGCTGTTGCTATGAAGTAAGCCAGGAGCTTATAGATAATTTCAAGGATTGTGATTTATTTAAAAATCAACAGATTAATTATGGTAGAAATTTAGATTTACAAAAGTGTGTAGAGATACAGTTAATGAATGAAGGTATAAAAAATAATAATATAGTATGTTTAAATTTATGTACATACTGTAGCAAGGATAAAAAGTTATATTCATATAGAAAAGAAGAAGAATCTCATGGTAGGTTATTTTCCTTTGTATTTATCCATGAGTTTAAGGAGTGATATTTATGGAAAAAACAATATTAGTAGTTGATGATGAGGCACATATTCAGGAACTAATTAAATTTAATTTAACTAAGAATGGATTTAAGGTTATAACTGCTGATAATGGAATTGATGCATTAAAAATAGCTGAAGATGAAAAACCAGATCTAATATTTTTAGACCTTATGTTGCCGGGGATGGATGGATTAGAAGTATGTAAGTCTATTAGAAAAAACTCATCTATAGAGTCTACACCAATAATTATGATTACAGCAAAAGGTGAGGAGTTAGACAAGATTTTAGGCTTAGAATTAGGGGCAGATGATTATATAACAAAACCTTTTTCGGTGAGGGAACTAGTAGCTAGAGCTAAAGCTATATTAAGAAGAACTAGTTTTAAACAAGAAGACAATAGCTTTAAATTTGGAGATATAAGTATAGATTATCAAAAACATGAAGTATATAAAGGCAAAGAAAAAATAGAGCTTACATTAAAAGAGTTTGAACTTTTAGAAATACTGATAAAAAACAAAGGAAAAGTTATGACAAGAGATTTTCTTTTAGATAAGATATGGGGCTACGAATATGTAGGAGAAACTAGAACTGTAGATGTCCATGTGAGACATTTAAGACAAAAGATAGAAGCTAATGATAAAAATCCAATTTATATTCAAACTATTAGAGGCATAGGATATAAATTTAATTCTGGGGAAAGTTATGAAAGATAATTCACAAAGAACTATGAAAAAAAGACTAATGCTAAGTGTTTTTGCGGCATTAGTTTTTGTATTAGGATTTTTAACTACAGTATTTTATACAATAGTGACCTATGAAAGTGAAGAAAGTGCTAAAGAACAATTAAATGTTTATGCTTATTTAATAAGTGAGCAGTTACACAACATTGATCAGGCGAGTTTTTCTAACGTAGTAGATAAAATGAAAAATTTAAATATTAGAATTACTATTATAAATAGCAATGGCACTGTCCAATTTGATTCTTTGGGAAATATGGAAAAATTAATAAATTATAATAATAAAGATGAAGTTATCATGGCTAAATCTAAAGGGGAAGGTACTGCTACTAGATATAGTGATAGGGAAGAAACCTATGTTATTTACTATGCTGTAGCTATAGAAGATGGTATAGTAGTTAGAGTTTCAACCCCTGTAAAAGCAACACATAAATTAAATGATACATATATAGTATGGTATGGTAGTGCTATAATTATAATGATTTTTATATCTCTTTGGATTGCCAATAAGTTATCCTATATAATTGTTAAACCAATTAGGGATTTAGATGTTATTACTTCCATGATGACTAATGGAAATTTAAGTAGAAGAATTAAAATTACCACCAATGATGAGCTGGGTAAGTTAGCTTTGAACTTTAATCATATGGCTGATAGACTTGAAAGTAGCTTACATGAGGTAAGTGAAAAGCAAAATAGACTTTCAGCAATTCTTCAAAGTATGGAAAGTGGCGTAATTGCTATAGATAATAGTCACAATATAATAATGATAAATAACTATGCAAAGAAAATTTTTAATATTAAAGAAGATGTAGTAGGCAATCCAGTTGAAAATATATGTAAAGAAGTGAATTTAAAATTTATATTTTCTATGAGAGATAGAGATATTAAAGAATTTAAGTTAAGTGCTCCTACTATAAAATTCCTTAGGGTTAGAACCGCAGATATTATAGTTCATAATCATCAGCATATTGGAGCAGTAGCAGTAATACAAGACATTTCTGACTTGAAAAAGTTAGAAAATATGAGAACTGAATTTGTGGCTAATGTATCCCACGAACTTAAAACTCCTCTTACATCTATAAGAGGTTTTGCTGAGACTTTAAAAGAGGTTGATGATGATGAGACTAAGAAAAAATTTTTAACTATAATAAATGAAGAAGCAGAAAGACTTACAACACTTATATCAGATATATTATTGTTATCACAAATTGAGCATAAACAAGAATTTAAAAAAGAAGTATTTAATGTAAATAAAGCTATAGAGGATGTATTTTATTTAATGAAGAATACTGGTGAACAAAAGCAGGTGCATGTAAGTATAGTTGGAGATGAGATACCTAATATTCTAGGAGATAGGGATAAGTTTAAACAAATGCTTATAAATCTAGTAGATAATGCAATAAAATATAGTGAAGCCTTTGATACAGTAGTAATAACAAAGATAATTTATGATACCTACTTTAAAGTTATTGTAGAAGATAGTGGTATGGGAATTGCAAAAGAGTATATACCAAGACTTTTTGAAAGATTTTATAGGGTTGATAAAGCTAGGTCTAGGGCAAAGGGTGGTACTGGATTAGGTCTTGCTATAGTTAAACATATAATTATTGGTTTTAATGGTAGTATAGATGTAGAAAGTACTTTAGGCGTTGGTACAAAATTTATTATTACAATTCCATATCACATAGAAAAATAGAATAATTAAGATAAGATATTTATAAAAGACTAGAGAAAATTCTCTAGTCTTTTTCTTGTGAAGTTAAAAATTCTGTTTATGTTAAGTATTATTAACCTAAGTTAAGTTTTTTTAATATATGGATAATAATAGCTTAACTAAGAAAGAATATAATCAATATTGTAAGATAAATAAAAAAACAAATTGGAGGGGAATTTAAATGAAAAAGAAGTCAATAAAATTATTAATAGCAGGAATAGTTGCAACAATGACCATGGGATTATTAGTAGGTTGTGGCGGAAAGGATACTTCCAATTCAAATAATAGCGGTAATAATACTAGTGATAATAAAGCAAAAGCTATAACTATTAAAATATCAGGTTCAACTTCTGTAGGGCCATTAATGGAAAAGGAAGCAGAGAGTTATAAAGGTGAAAATCCCAATGTTACTGTAGAGGTTCAACAAATAGGATCTTCAGCAGGAATAAAAAATGCTGTAGAAGGTATTAGTGAAATAGGTATGGCTTCACGTGAGTTAAAAGATGAAGAAAAATCAGCGCTTGCTGAAACAGTAATTGCTTATGATGGAATAGCATTAGTAGTCCATCCATCAAATAAAGCAGAAAACTTAACTATGAAACAAATTAAGGACATATATACAGGAGCTATAACTAACTGGAAGGAAGTTGGAGGAGTTGATGCCCCAATAGTGGTAGTTTCAAGGGAAGATGGTTCAGGAACTAGAGATGCTTTCCAAGAAATTGTAGGATATACTTCAGAAGAATTGGAGAAAAATGCAACTATAGCAGAAGGTAATGGAAGTGTTAAAACTACAGTTTCAACAAATAAAAATGCAATAGGATATATTTCTTTTGAACAATTAGATGATTCAATTAAGGATTTAAAAATAGAGGGAAGTGAAGCAACACCTGAAAAAGTATTAAGCAAAGAGTATAAATTATCAAGACCTTTCTTAGTAGTATATAAAGAAGATAAATTAACAAAGGATGGAAAACAATTTATTGACTACATTTTAAGCGAAAAAGGTCAAGGTATTGTTGAAGAAGCTGGTGGAATAAAAGTAAAATAGATAATTTATATGCCACAATGGTTATAGACCTTTGAGAGAAAAATTATCTTAAAGGTCTATTGAATTTAAATTGGAGGTCAAATATATGTCAGTGAAATCAGTTAAGATGGAAAAACCCCACAAACTTAAGGGGATAAAATATATCATTGATGGTATATCAGAGAATGTTTTTAAAGTATGTGCTTTAATAGCAGTAATAAGTTTAATTTTAATAATAGGTTTTGTATTTTATAAGGGTTTGACACCATTTATATCTAAAGGATATTCCTTTGGAGAATTTTTACTAGGAACAGAGTGGGTACCTAGTTCAGAAAAGTATGGAATTCTTCCTATGATAATTGCTTCTATATATGGAACCCTAGGCTCTCTTGTTATAGGGGTACCCATAGGAATATTAACAGCTATTTTTATTGTTGAAATAGCACCTAAATCAGTAGCAAAGATAATGTCTCAGGGAGTGGAATTATTAGCAGGAATTCCTTCTGTATTATTTGGAGTCTTTGCCCTTGGAATAATAGTACCAGCTATTCAAAGTAAATTATCCCTTCCTAAAGGACAAAGTTTACTTGCCATTATAATAGTTCTTTCAGTGATGATGCTACCAACTATTATTTCAGTGGCAGAAACAGCTATAAGATCAGTACCAAAACAATATAAAGAGGCATCTTTAGCTTTAGGTGCATCTAAAATTGAAACTATATTTAAAGTAATTTTACCAGCAGCTAAGTCTGGAGTTTTAACAGCTATAGTACTAGGGATGGGAAGAGCAATAGGAGAAACCATGGCAGTTATCTTAGTTGCTGGGAATAGCCCCATAATACCAAATAATATAACAGATAGTGTAAGACCTCTCACTACTAATATAGCATTGGAAATGGGATATGCCTTTGGAACACATCAAGAGATGCTTTTTGCAACAGGAGTAGTTTTGTTTTCTTTCATTCTATTGTTAAACTTTGTAATAGCTAAAATATCAGAAAAGGCAGGTAATTAATATGAGAAAAATAAAAGACAATATATTAAAAACTATTTTATGGTTATCTGCAGCTATTACAGCTCTAATTATTGCTATTATAGTAGGATATATATTTAATAAAGGTTTTGGACTTGTAGATTTTAACTTTATTTTTGGAGATTATTCTCCCACAAATGGTGGTGGTATATTTCCCATGATTGTTACTACATTGTTAACGGTAATATTATCTTTATTAATATCAATTCCTATAGGGATTTGTGGAGCTATATATTTACAAGAGTATGCAAAGCAAGGAAGAGGAGTTAAATTAATTAGATTTGCAACAGAAAGTCTTGCAGGTATACCATCTATAATATATGGACTATTTGGAACAGTATTCTTTGTATCTACTCTTAAATTGCAATTTTCAATTGTATCAGGTTCTTTAACATTAGCTATTATTGTACTACCTGTAATTATAAGAACCACAGAAGAAGCTTTAAAGACAGTTCCTCAAAGTTATAAAGAAGGTGCAGTAGCTTTAGGTTCAACTAAGTTTGAAGTTTTATACAAAATAGTAGTTCCCAGTGCAATGCCAGGAATTTTATCAGGAGTAATATTATCTATTGGAAGAATTATAGGCGAATCAGCGGCAATTCTTTTAACCGCTGGTACAGTAGCTGCAATGCCACAAAACCTTATGTCTAGTGGTAGGACTCTTACTGTACATGCTTATCTAGTTACTAAGGAAGCCGGAAATATAGAGCTAGCATCTGCAATTGGAGTTATACTAATATTTATAATTTTAGCTTTAAGCCTGATAGCTAAGGGAATCACCAAAACAATAAATAAAGAAAAATTTTAATCATTAGAATGTAACTAGGAGGAAATATAATGTCAATAATATCTGTAAAAGATCTTAATTTACACTATGGAACAAATCATGCTCTTAAAAATATAAATATAGAAATAGATAAGAATAGTGTTACAGCTTTAATAGGTCCATCGGGGTGTGGAAAGTCTACTTTTCTTAGAACTTTAAATAGAATGAATGATTTAATTGATGATGTAAAAATAGAAGGGAAAGTTTTTTTTGAAGATAACAATATCTACAAAGAGCTAAATGAAATAGAATTAAGAAAAAGAATAGGAATGGTATTTCAAAAACCAAATCCATTTCCAATGTCTATCTATGATAATATTGCCTATGGACCTAGAATTCATGGAATAAAGGATAAAAAGAAGTTAGATGAAATTGTAGAGAAATCTCTTCAAGGAGCAGCTCTTTGGAAAGAGGTAAAGGATAGGCTTAAAAAAAGTGCTATAGGATTATCGGGAGGTCAACAACAAAGACTTTGTATTGCTAGGACTATAGCTGTTGAACCTGAGGTCATACTAATGGATGAACCTACTTCTGCATTGGATCCAATATCAACTTCTAAGATAGAGGAACTTATGGACGTACTTAAAGAAAAATACACTATAGTCATAGTAACTCATAATATGCAACAAGCAGGACGTATATCAGATAAAACAGCATTCTTCTTAAATGGAGAAATTGTGGAGTATGGAAAGACAGAAGAGATGTTTCATGTGCCAAAGGATAAGAGAACTGAAGATTATATCACAGGAAGATTTGGTTAATAATAGAATGAAATTAGGTAGTTATCAATAATTAAAATTTATAAAGTGTAGGTGAAGAAGATGACAAGAAATAGTTTTGATCTTAAGTTACAACAACTTCATGAAGATTTAATGGCCATGGGTGAGGCTGTAGCCAAACAAATAGAAGATAGCATTGATGCATTAAAAAAACAGGATGAAATCTTAGCAGAAAAAGTAATTCAAAAGGATGATGTAATAGATGACTATGAAGAAGATATAGAAGATAAGTGTATAAAACTAATGGCTACAGAGCAGCCCTTAGCCAGTGATTTAAGAAGGATATTTATCACTACAAAGATCATAACTGATTTAGAGAGAATGGGAGACCATGCTGTAGACATAGCTAAGATTTCAAAAAAACTTATAGGAGAAACTTATATTAAGGAACTTATAGATATACCTAATATGGCTAAAATTGTAGAAAAAATGATTAAAGACTCTTTAGAGGTATATATAACTACAGATATAAGTAGAGCTCATGAAGTAAGTAAAATGGATGATCAGGTAGATAGATTATTTAAGAGTATATTTGATGAATTACTTGTAATAATGAGAAATGATCAAACTACTATAAATCAAGCTAGTCAATTTTTATTTATATGCAAGTTTTTGGAACGCATGGCAGACCATGCTACCAATATTTGTGAATGGACTATATATTTAGAGAGCGGAGAAAAACTAAAATTAAATTAATTTAAATCCACCTTCAAATTACAAGTTGGCTATGTGTAGTCAGCTTTTTTATTTTACTTAGAAATTAAATTATATTTTTGTTGAAAAATAGAAAGCTTTGAGGTAATCTTAATGAGGTGCATTGACTAGGGAATATAATTAAGATAATATAACATAATAGTGGTATAATCATGCTATAGGAATGAAGGAGATACAAATATGAAAAATGAAATAAGTAAGGTTATTCCAAATTCTATTGCAGAAGAAGTAGATATTAAGGTTGGAGATAGACTTTTAAGGATAAATGAAAATGATGTTAAAGATATAATAGATTATAAATTTCTTATTACTGATGAAGTCCTTCTTTTAGAAGTGGAGAAGATAGATGGAGAGATTTGGGAAATTGAAATTGAGAAGGATTATGATGAAGATTTAGGGATAGTATTTAGAGAAGGAATTATTGATAAACCTATGACATGTCATAATGATTGTATTTTTTGTTTTATAGATCAATTACCTAAAGGAATGAGAGAAACTTTATATTTTAAGGATGATGATTCTAGACTATCCTTTTTACAAGGAAACTTTTTAACTTTAACTAATATGAAAGAAGAGGATATAGAACGAATAATAAAATACAAGATAAGTCCTATAAATGTATCTGTACATACTACAAATCCAGAACTTAGAGTTAGAATGCTCAACAATAGATTTGCGGGTAAAATATATGATATACTTAAGAGGTTATCAGCAGCAGGAATAAAGATGAACACTCAAATTGTTTGCTGCCCAGGAATTAATGATGGAGAAGAATTAGTTAACACTATAGAAGATTTATATAGACTTTATCCTAATGTTAATAGTGTAGCAGTAGTACCCTTAGGGATAACTAAGCATAGAGAAGGATTAAAAAAGCTAAATTTATTTACACAAGAAACTTCTTTAAAACAAATCAATTTAGTTAAAGAGCTACAAAAAAAGTACTATGAAGAAAGTGGAACGCCCTTTGTTAGATTGTCAGACGAATTTTATATAGTATCAGGGGAACCATTGCCAGACTCTGAGCATTACCAAGGATTTGAGCAAATTGAAGATGGTGTAGGAATGGTAACTCTATTAAAGGATACCATAGATACTACACTTCCAGATTTAAAGAAAGATGGAGTGGGATCTTTTACCTTTGTAACAGGGGCTTTAGTTTATCCTGAAATAGTACATATAAAAGATAAAATTCAAAGGTTAAATAATAATATAAATATTACCGTAGAGAAGATACCAAATAAGTTTTTTGGAGAGACTATTACAGTAACAGGGCTTTTAACAGGAATAGACATAATAAACACACTTAAAGAAAGAGAAGTTGGAGACTATATAATAATACCCGATAATGTCCTTAGAAAAGGATATGAACTTTCTAATTCAGATGAAGCCATACTGTTAGATGATTATACTGTGGAAGATTTGTCTAGAGAACTAAATAGAAAAGTTATTATTTGTGATTTCACAGGAGATGATTTAATAACTATAATAAATGAACATTTAAGGGAGGATTAATATGGGAAAACCAGTAGTTGCTATTGTTGGAAGACCAAATGTAGGTAAGTCTACACTTTTTAATAAATTAGCAGGAAAGAGAATAGCTATAGTAGAAGATACACCAGGAGTTACAAGAGATAGAATTTATGCAGAGGCTGAATGGCTAAGACATAACTTTACAATTATTGATACTGGTGGAATTGAGCCAGAAAATGAAGACATTATAATGGTTCAAATGAGAAGGCAAGCAAATATTGCTATTGAAACAGCAGATGTAATTGTATTTATAGTAGATGGTAAAGCCGGTCTTCATCCATCAGATTATGAAGTGGCACAAATGCTTAGAAAATCAGGAAAACCAATAACATTAGTAGTAAATAAAATTGATAGAAGAGAATTAGAAGATAATGCTTATGAATTTTATAACTTAGGTATAGGTAATCCAGTAACTATTTCAGCGACTCAAGCATTAGGTCTTGGAGATATGCTTGATGAAGTTGTAGCTCATTTTGATGAGTTAGGAAGTAGCGAAGAGGATGAAGAATACATAAAAATTGCCATGGTGGGTAAGCCTAATGTTGGAAAATCTTCACTTATAAATAAGTTACTAGGTGAAAATAGAAATATAGTAAGTAATATTCCAGGCACCACAAGAGATGCTATTGATAGTAAATTAGAAACTGATGAGGGTAAATTTATATTAATAGATACTGCAGGATTAAGAAGAAAAAGTAAAATTAAAGAAGAGATAGAAAGATATAGCGTTATAAGAACTCTTACAGCCATAGAGAGAGCAGATGTGTGTATATTGATTCTTGATGCTACAGAAGAGTTAAGTGATCAAGATGAAAAGATTATAGGATATGCCCATGAACTTAATAAGGCAATAGTTGTAATAGTTAACAAATGGGATTTAATTGAAAAAGATGATAAGACTATGAATGATTATAAAGCTAGAATCGGTAGAGGATTATCTTTTATGCCATATGCTAATTATCTATTTATATCTGCCTTAACAGGTCAAAGGGTAAACAAAGTTTTAAATGTAGCTAAAGAGTGCTATAATAATTATACTAAGAGGATAGCTACAGGGGTATTAAATGATGTGGTAAGTAAAGCTGTACTTATGAATGAACCTCCAGTAGTTGCATTAAGAAGACTAAAAATTTATTATGTAACCCAAGTGGATATAAAACCACCTACATTTATATTTTTTGTAAATGATCCAGCCTTACTACACTTCTCTTATGAGAGATATTTAGAGAATAAGCTAAGGGAAAGTTTTGATTTTAAAGGTACTGGAATAAAAACTATATTCAGGAAGAGAAAAGAAGATTAATAAAGTTTTATATCTTTTATTACAAATGGATTTTTAGTAAATAATAGTAAATAAGAAGGAATTAATAGAGACAATGAGAATAAATAATATAATATTTATTCTCATTGTTTTATATAATTTAAGAAAGTAGGGATAAGGTGAATAAGATTTCTTTTATAGGAGGAGGAAGTTTCGGTACAGCTTTAGCTGTATTACTTTCTAAGAAAGGGGCAGAATGTTCTGTATGGTGCCATAGTGAAAGTACAGTTAATGATATTAATATAAAAAGAGAAAATACAAAATATCTTAAGGGAATTGCCATACCAGAAAAAGTTACTGCCTATGGTGAGCTTGAAGAAACTATAGTAAATAGTAATATAATAGTTCTTGCAGTACCTTCAAAGGCTATTAGAGAGATTTCAAAAAAAGTAGAGCCTTTTCTTAAGGGTGATGAAATAATTGTAACTGTGGCTAAGGGCATAGAAAATCATACATTAAAAAGAATGTCAGAAATAATTGAAGATGAAATAAAAGGTCATCCTATAGTAGTACTATCAGGTCCTAGTCATGCCGAAGAAGTAGCAAGGGATATACCTACTACTGTAACTGTATCATCAAAGGATATGAAAGCTGCAAAAAAAATCCAGGATGTATTTAGCAATAATACCTTTAGAGTTTATACAAATAATGATCTTATTGGAGTTGAAATAGGAGGAGCTTTTAAAAATATCATTGCCCTTGCTGCTGGGATTTCAGATGGCATTGGATATGGAGATAATACTAAAGCAGCTCTAATGACTCGAGGGATGAGTGAAATAATAAGGGTTGGAACTAAGCTCTCAGGAAAAGCTGAGACATTCTATGGGCTTACAGGAATGGGTGATTTAATAGTTACTTGCACTAGTATGCATAGTAGAAACAGAAGAGCAGGAATATTAATTGGAAGTGGAAAGACAATGGAAGAAGCCATAAAAGAGATAGGTATGGTTGTAGAAGGAATTGAGGCTGTTAAAGCCTTTCATGAATTAAAATCTAAAACTGATGTAGATATGCCAATAACTACTGCATTGTATGAAGTTCTTTTTAAAGGCAAGAATGCTAAAGAATGTGTTACAAAATTAATGGGAAGAAAATATAAGGATGAAAACAATGAATTGTAAACATTTATTTAATTAAAATATTTTATTTTGATAATATCTTAATATTTGATATAATGATATAAGGTTAGATAGATGAGAATTAATTTTATTTTCAATGAAAAATTGAAGATAAAGGTAGGAGGCTAACAAAAACGTATGTTGAATAATAAAAAATATACAAAGAAAAAAAATTCATTTTATAAAAGAAAAGATATTTTCTATAAAAAGAAATCAGGTTTTAATAATGGAACTACAATAATTATTGGGTTATTATTTTTAGTGGGTATAATGATTGGACTTGTGTTAAAGGAAGATTCAAAAGTCCTTGATACGGCTAATATATTCAACAATGATTATGAGAATAAAACTTCTAAATATAGTCAAGGGAAAACAACGCCTTCTAGGGGGAATAGTATTAATGAACATGAATATAGCAATTTAGAAGAAGTACCTGATTTAAGTGACACTACAGTTAGCTCTACCTTAACAAAAGATGAGATAAAAGAAATAAAAGATATTATTAATAGTGATACAACGGGATTATATACATTGGTAAACAAAGAAAATTTACTTTCTAAGGAGTATATGCCAGGTAATTTAGTTATTCCTAATATCAACTTAGTATCTGAAAGAAGTAATGAAAAAAACCTAGTTAGTGCCACTATGGTTGAAGATTTAGAGCAGATGTTTTATGATGCTCAAGAAGAGGGTATTAATTTATTTTTAAGTAATGGATTTAGAGGATATGATTCTCAGACATATATCTACAATGAGGATATTCAAAATAAAGACAGTGAACATAGTGAATATGTAGCAAAACCTGGTGAAAGTGAACATCAACTTGGATTAGCTATTGATATTACTAGCAGAGATATGGCCTTTGATTTAAATCAATCCTTTGAGAATACCAAAGAGGGTGCTTGGGTTCTAGAAAATGCTTATAAGTATGGCTTTATTTTAAGGTATACTAAGACTAAAGAAGATATAACGGGATATAAATATGAGCCATGGCATTATAGATATGTTGGAAATAAAACCATTAGTATACTTTGTCACAATAAAGATTTAACATTAGAAGAATTACTTAGTTATGCTAAAAGTGAATAATCTAATTTAAATACCTATCAACTATTAAAAGTTTTCCTTTTAAAATAAAAAGGAGAACTTTTTTATTTTATTAATGCATAATATTAATTCTATATCAATATATATATAATGTTAATATGTAGTTGCGGGAGGGTAGCCTTGGAAAATTTTGATATATATAAAGATATAGCGGAAAGAACTCAAGGGGATATATATGTAGGGGTAGTTGGTCCAGTTAGAACAGGTAAATCTACTTTTATTAAAAAGTTCATGGAACTAATGGTTATACCTAACATAGAAAATCCTCATAAGAAGGACAGAGCAAAAGATGAATTGCCACAGAGTGGATCAGGAAAATCTATTCACACTACAGAACCTAAATTTGTTCCTAATGAGGCTGTAGAAATTCAGTTTGAGGACGGAGTAAAATTTAAAGTTAGAATGGTTGACTGTGTTGGATATATAGTAAAGAATGCATTAGGCTATACAGAGGCTGATGCACCTAAAATGGTTTCTACTCCATGGCATGATTATGAAATTCCATTTGAGCAAGCAGCAGAAATAGGAACTAAGAAGGTAATAACAGATCACTCTACAATAGGTATAGTTGTAACTACAGACGGAAGTATAACAGGCTTAGATAGGGAAGATTATGTAGATGCTGAGGAGAGAGTTATAAAGGAGCTTAAAGAGATAAATAAGCCATTTATAATAGTTCTAAATACTGTAAATCCTAATTCAGAAGAGAGTAAAGACCTAGGAAGGGAACTAGAAGAAAAGTATGATGTTCCTGTAAAAGTTATGGATGTAATGAATATAGGAAACAATGAAATTACAGAAATATTTGATACAGTTCTAAGAGAGTTTCCAGTAAAAGAAATAAATATTGACATGCCTCAGTGGATGGAGAGTTTAAATTCATCTCATTGGTTAAAGGTAAACATAATGACTATTCTAAAAGCCATGTGTAAAGATATCTATAAAGTTAGAGATGTTAAGAGATGTCTTGATGCCTTTAAAGGAATTGAATTCTTATCAGACATAAAAGTTAAAGAAATGAATATGGGAGAAGGTACTTCCTGTGTGGATATTAATCCAAAACATGAATTATTTTATAAAATCCTTGGAGAGATTTGTAATACTGATATAAAAAATGAAAATGATTTATTAAATATTATGGAGAGTTTCTACAAGGCTAAAATAGAATATGATAAGGTTGAGGAGGCATTAAAAGAAGTTAATGAGACAGGTTATGGATTAGTTGCACCACAGCTTACTGAAATGAAACTAGAAGAGCCTGAAATTGTTAAGAAGGGTAATCAATATGGAGTAAAACTAAAAGCCTCAGCTCCATCATTACATTTAATTAAAGCTGATATTGAAACTGAAATTCAACCAATAATGGGTAGTGAAAAACAAAGCGAAGAGTTCTACAAATCAATTTTAGAGCAATTTGAAAATGATCCTTCACAAATTTGGCAAAGTAACATGTTTGGAAAGTCTTTAGAAGAATTAGTTAAAGAAGGACTTCAAAATAAACTTTACAAAATGCCTGAAGATGTGCAAATTAAACTTCAAAAAACCCTTCAGAAAATTATTAATGAGGGAAATGGTGGACTTATCTGCATAATTATCTAATGAATGTTAAGACGTTTTCTTCAAATTCAAAAATATAGTTTTGAAATTAATATTAATTTCAAAACTATATTTTTTATTGTATAATTTTCATCAATGTAATATATTTAATTATGTAAAAGATTTCATTGGAATGATTATAATGGATAAGGTACATTTACAATGCCCTTGATAAAGAGATATAATTAAAATTGATTATAAACAAGTTAAGTGTAATTGAACTTTTATTTTGGATTGTAAATAATAAAGATTTTGGAGGTACATAAAGTATGAGTAAAGTTGTAGTAATATTTAATGGTGGAACTATATCTATGAAGGTAGATGAAAAAATAAAAGCAGCGGTGCCTAATTTAACAGGTGAAGAAATAATGTCAATGGTAACAGGTATTGAATCCTATGCAGAAGTAGAATCATATACATTTTCTAGTCTTCCAAGCCCTCATATGACCCCAGATATAATGATGGAATTATCAAATTATGTTAAGAAGTTTTTAGAAAGAGAAGATGTAGATGGAGTAGTAGTTACCCATGGAACAGATACTCTTGAGGAAACAGCTTATTTTTTACAGCTAACTATAAATAGTGAAAAGCCAGTAGTAGTTACAGGTTCCATGAGAAATAGTTCTGAGCTAGGATACGATGGACCTGCTAACTTAGCGGCATCAATTTGTACGGCTACATCTAAAGAATCAAGAAATCGTGGAGTAATTGTATGTTTAAATAATGAACTAAATTGTGCTAGTGAGGTTACAAAGTCTCACTCTATGCACCTTAATACGTTTCAAAGTCCAGAATTTGGGCCAATAGGTATTGTTGACAGTAATGAAGTAAGGTTTTATAGAGGAAGCACTACAAAGGAATATATAAATACTGATGTAATAGAAAATAATGTTCAGCTTATTAAATCCTGTGCAGGAATGGATGGAACACTTATAGATTATTGTGTTAGTCAAGGTGCTAAGGGATTAGTAATTGAAGCTATGGGGAGAGGTAATATTCCACCGTTAATGGCGAGTTCTGTAGAAAAGGCTATAAATAAAGGTGTGGCAGTAGTAATAGTTTCTAGGTGTTATAAGGGGAGAGTTCTAGATAGTTATGGTTATGAAGGTGGAGGAAAACAATTAAGAAATATGGGTGTTATATTTGGGGATAGCATGCCAGGGCAAAAAGCTAGAATAAAGATGATTTTAGCCTTGGGAAAAACAAGAAATTTAGATGAAATAAGAGAAGTATTTGAAAAAGGACATTATTAATACACGAACATTATAAATAAAAATAAAATTAATATACGTAAAAACATTGACATAGGTATATAAAGTTGATATTATAATCTTGTAAAAAGAAATAATCACTAATTTTCATATAGGTCTAATGCGATGGATTAGATGTTTCTACCGGATACCGATAAAATCCGACTATGAGAATTCCTATGTTAAAAAAACTGTCACTGGGATTCTTATCCAGTGACTATTTTTTTGCAATAATACATATTAATAGGAGGACAAGTATTATGGAAAAATTTTTTAAGTTAAAAGAAAATGGTACCGATGTAAAGAGGGAAGTTGTTGGTGGATTAATAACTTTCTTAACTATGGCGTATATAATAGCCGTTAATGCTAATATATTAGGAGATCCTGGTGTTGGAATGAATCCGGGAGCAGTTGTTACAGCAACTTGCCTAGCAGCTGGGGTTACTACTATTTTAATGGGAATCTACGCCAATCTACCATTAGGATTAGCTTCAGGCATGGGACTTAATGCGTTCTTTGCATATACGGTAGTAATGGAAATGGGGATATCTTGGCAAATAGCGTTAACAGCAGTATTTGTAGAAGGAATTATATTTATTTTATTATCATTAACAAAGGTTAGGGAAGCTATCGTAAACTGTATACCAACTAACTTAAAATATGCAGTTACTGCAGGTATTGGACTATTTATAGCATTTATAGGTTTTGGTAATGCTGGAATAGTAGTTGGAAGTGAAGCTACAAAGGTAACCATGGGTAGCTTAGTAAGTCCAACAGCGTTAATTACAATATTAGGTGTAATGGTTATAGTAATTTTATCTAAAAAAAATGTAAAAGGTGCAATACTTTGGGGAATGGCTGCTAGTGCAATAGCTGCATGGATATATGCTGCTTTATCACCAGAAGCTGCTACAGCTGCAGGAATATATTTACCAAAAGGTATTTTAAAGTTTGAATCTATAGCGCCTATTGCAGGTAAATTGGATTTCTCAGTATTCACAAATGCTGGAACTATATCAGAATTTATTTCAGTTGTATTTGTATTCTTATTTATAGACTTCTTTGATACAGCTGGAACTTTAGTTGGAGTAGCGTCAAAGATTGGAATGATAGATAAAGATGGTAAAGTTAAAAATGCAGGTAAGGCATTACTAGTAGATGCAATTGGGACAACTTTCGGAGCTTGTGTAGGAACATCTACAGTTACAACTTATGTAGAGAGTTCTGCTGGAGTTGCATCAGGAGCTAGAACAGGTCTTTCAGCAGTAGTTACAGGAATATTATTCTTACTTGCTATGTTCTTATCACCATTATTTGTTGCTATACCAGGTTGTGCAACAGCGCCAGCTTTAATTATTGTAGGGTTCTTCATGATAGAATCAGTTAAAAATATAGATTTTTCTGATTTCACTGAAGGTGTACCAGCATTCCTTACTATAGCATTAATGCCTATGACATATAGTATAGGAGATGGATTAATGATAGGAATGTTATCTTATGCTATATTAAACCTAATATCTAATATTACAACTAAGGAAGCTAAGGATAGAAAAAAAGTATCTTTCGTTGTATATATTCTAGCAATAATATTCTTATTAAAAATAATCTTTGGTTAAATAAAGTTTTAAATATATATTTATTAAAATCGATGATTTTATTGAATTAATTTATAGATCAGGGACATAAGCTTAAAATACAAGCTTATGTCCCTTGTTTATAGAGTGAATATTTTAAATTATAATGGTTTTTCTAAGGTTTTCTAAAGAATATTTCATTTTTCTTTAAAATTCTTTTGTTTATGGGTTGAAATAAGCCACATACTTTATGTATAATAAATAAAGAATTTAAGAAGGTCTAGAAGGGTGCGTTGTATATGATAAAAAGCATGACTGGATTTGGAAGAGGTACATCAGAGGGCGAAGCATCTAGTTTTATTGTGGAAATAAAGACAGTAAATCACAGATACTTTGAACTTAATGCTAGAATGCCAAGAACTTTAATATCTTTAGAAGATGGTATAAGAAAATATGTAAATGACAAGATTAAAAGGGGAAAGGTAGATATATTTATTACTCAAAATCAAGGAGCTAACGAAGATATGTCCGTGTTGGTAAATGAGAGTTTAGCTGAAAATTATGTGGAGGTATTACATAATTTAAGGGATAAGTATGATTTAAGGGATGATATTTCTGCAACAACCTTAGCACGATTTCCAGAAGTTCTAAAATTAGAACAAAAGGAAGAAGATTTAGAAAAAACATGGAAGATATTATTACCAGCAGTAGAAGAGGCAGTACACAATCTTGTGTCCATGAGGCAACAAGAAGGCGAAAAACTTTTAATAGATATTACAAAGAGATGTGAATGTATTTCAAGTAATGTTGATATAATTAATAGAAGGGTGCCAGAAGTTACAGAAGAGTATAGAGCAAGAATTCTAAAGAAAGTAGAAGAAATTTTAGCAGAAAAAAGTATTGATGAAAATCGCATTGCTATGGAAGTAGTTCTTCAAGCTGATAAATCCTGTGTTGATGAAGAAATTGTTAGACTTAAAAGCCATGTTGCGCAAGTCATCAAAACTTTTAAACTAGGAGAGCCAATAGGTAGAAAGCTAGACTTCATTGTTCAAGAAATGAACAGAGAAGCAAATACAATTGCGTCTAAAGTTAACGATTTGGAATTAACTAATATAGCACTTGATATAAAAAGTGATATAGAAAAGATTAGAGAACAGGTTCAAAACATAGAATAAATTTAGGAGGTAGGGCATGGGTATAAAACTTATAAATATTGGATTTGGAAATATTGTTTCAGCAAATAGATTAGTAGCTATTGTTAGTCCAGAATCAGCGCCTATAAAAAGAATAATTCAAGAAGCTAGAGATAGGGGTATGCTAATAGATGCTACCTATGGTAGAAGAACTAGAGCAGTTATAATAACTGATAGTGACCATGTAATACTATCTGCTGTTCAGCCTGAAACAGTAGCACATAGATTGTCATCTAAAGGTGATGATGCTATAGATGAGGTAGAGGATTAATATGGGAAGCAAAGGACAATTATTAGTTATATCTGGACCATCAGGAGCAGGCAAAGGGACTGTATGTAAGGCGCTAATTGAAAAAAATCCAATATGGATTTCTACATCTTGCACTACGCGTAAGCCAAGAGAAGGTGAAGTAGAAGGAGTAAATTATTTCTTTATAGAGAGAGATGAGTTTTTAAATAGGATTGATAAAGAAGATTTTCTGGAATATGCAGAGGTTTATGGTAATTTTTATGGAACACCAAAATCTGAGGTTTTAAAGATGTTAGAAGAAGGTAAGGATGTAATATTAGAAATAGATATACAAGGTGCATTAAAAATTAAATCTTCATATCCTAAAGGAATATTTATATTTATTATGCCTCCATCTATGGAAGAACTTAGAAATAGAATAACAAATAGAGGAAGCGAAACTCCAGAGTCATTAAAGACTAGAATGGAATGTGCTTATGATGAAATAAGCTTTGCATCTAAATATGACTATGCCGTTGTAAATGATAAGGTTGAAGATGCCGTTAAAAAAATTGAAAGTATAATAGTCGCTGAAAAATGTAGAGTATTTAAAATTAAAGATGAGCTATTAGGGAGGTTCTAAAAGATATGAGTAATTCAAAGAGTAATTCAATGATTAATCCATCTATTGTGGAGTTATTAGAAAAAGTGGATAACAGATATTCATTAGTAGTATCTACTTCAAGAAGAGCAAGAAAAATAATTGACGGTGAAGAGTCAAGAGTACAAGGAGTAGGCACTAAACCATTAACTATTGCTATTAATGAAGTTAAACAAGGAATTGTAGAAATTAGAGAGGCAGATGATAAGTTTACTAAGGTTCAAGAACTTGAACTAGTAAATGAAGAGGCGGAAGAAGGCTCAAATTTAGATGAGTAAGAAAAATGTAGTTATTGGAGTAACAGGTGGAGTTGCAGTCTATAAAGCTCTAGATGTTATAAGCAGATTGAAAAAGAAAGATATAAATGTGGATGTTATTATGACAAAGTCAGCTTGTGAGTTTGTTACTCCATTAAGTTTTCAATCATTAAGTCAAAATGCAGTAATAAAGAATATGTTTGATGAACCTAAGGTTTTTGAAATTCAGCATATATCTTTAGCTAAAAAAGCAGATGTACTAGTAGTGGTTCCAGCTACAGCAAACATTATAGGTAAAGTAGCAAATGGCATTGCAGATGATATGTTATCAACTACTATTATGGCTGCTAATGCAAAGGTAATCTTTGCACCAGCCATGAATACTAATATGTATAACAATCCCATAGTTAAAGAAAATATTAAAAAATTGAAAAGTTATGGGTATGAGTTTATAAATCCTAGTAGTGGGCGATTAGCTTGCGGAGATGTAGGAGATGGAAAACTTGCTGACACAGAAGAAATTGCAGAAGTGATTTTATCACATCTGCATGAACCAAAGGACTTAGTAGGTAAAAAAGTGCTAGTAACAGCAGGGCCTACTAGAGCTAATATAGATCCAGTAAGGTTTTTAACTAATAGATCTACTGGTAAGATGGGATATGCAATTGCTGAAGAGGCTAGAGATAGGGGAGCAGAAGTGGTTCTTGTCAGTGGTCCTACCAGTATAAAGTCACCATTAGGAGTTAAAATCATAAAAGTAGAAACCAATGAAGAAATGTTAAACGCAGTTAAAGCAGAATTTGATAACAGTGATATTGTGGTTAAATCTGCAGCAGTAAGCGATTATAAACCTAAGACTTATTCAGATAAGAAGATAAAAAAGGGACCAGGTAATTTAAATATAGAACTAGAAAGAGATAACGATATTCTAAAGGAACTAGGAACCCTGAAAAAACACCAAATCTTAGTTGGATTTGCAGCTGAGAGTAATGATGTAATAGAAAATGCTCACATAAAGCTAAAAAAGAAAAATCTTGATTATATTGTAGCTAATAATATAACTGAAAGTAATGCAGGCTTTGGAAGTGATACTAATAGGGTTACTATTATAAATAGAGATGGGAAAGAAATATCTCTTGATAATATGAGTAAAAGATTAGTTGGACATGAGCTTTTTAATATGATTTTAAACAATAAATAAAAAGAGCGACTAAGTCGCTTTTTTTATTATTTATTTATATAATGTATCTAATGGGTTTAAAAAAGAAAATATGGGTAATAGTTAATTTAGAATGGAGGTAGACACCTCTAGAAGGGGGCTAAAAGTGTATTTAGGAATTATCGTAAATAATGAAGCTGTAAAAGTAGATAAAATATTTACATATAAGGTACCTGAAAACTTATATGGTAAAGTAAAAAAAGGCAGAATGGTTACAGTTCCCTTTGGAAATGGAAATAAGAAAATATATGGATTTATAGTTGATATATTTTATGATATAGATGATAATACTAAATTGAAAGAAATTGTTGATATAGATGACAGTATGGAATTTCTTACGGAGGATAATATACGTCTTATTGAAATAATGAGAAGGAAGTATTTATGTACTTATTTAGAATGTATAAAAGTTATGATTCCTAGTGGAATAACTAAAGGAACAACTTTTAAAACTAAAAATAGTATAATTATTGGTAGACCCTTAACAGAAAAATATAGTAAAGAAGAATATATAAATATTGTGAGTTTTATAGGAGAACATAATGGAGTTTATAATAAGACAGAACTTACTGGTGAATTTAAATTTTCTTTATCTAGGATTAATACATTAATTAAGAATGGATTCTTAGATGTTAAAAAGACTATAGTTAATAGGTATAATGAAAATATATATAAAAAATATGAGGAAAAAATATTAAATTCAATTCAACAAAGATGTGTTGATACTATATTATCCCAAAATAGTAGTAATAAATTTCTTATTCATGGTATAACTGGTAGTGGGAAAACTGAGATATATATGAACCTAGTAAAAGAGATGATTAAAAAAAATAAAGATTCTATAATATTAATTCCGGAAATTGCCTTAACTCCTCAAATGGTTGAAAGATTTAAAGGAAGGTTTGGAAGAGACATTGCTATATTTCATAGTAGGTTATCTATAGGTGAGAGATTTGATGAATGGATGAGAGTAAAAACGGGAAATGTTAAAGTAGCCATAGGTGCTAGATCTGCAATTTTCCTTCCTTTTTCTAACTTAGGTCTTATTGTTATAGATGAGGAACATGAAACTAGTTATAAATCAGATAGTGACCCCAAATATCATGCAAGAGATATAGCTAGTTTAAAAGCTGAAATTGAAGGATGTAAAGTGGTGTTAGGATCTGCTACACCCTCCATTGAGACTTATTATAAGGCTACGGAAGGTGAATATGATATAATTACTTTAAATCACAGAGCCGATGGAGCTAATCTTCCAACTATAGAGATAGTGGATATGAGAGAAGAGCTAAAAGAAGGAAATAAGTCTATGTTTAGTAGAAGACTTTATGAAGAAATGACAGCATGTTTAGAAAAAAAAGAGCAAGCCATAATGTTTTTAAATAGAAGAGGATATTCTACTTTTGTATCTTGCAGAGAGTGTGGTTATGTATTTAAGTGTGATAATTGTGATATTTCCCTTACCTATCATAATGATAACAATTTAACTTGTCACTATTGTGGAGCAAAGCAAAGAGCATTAAAAACTTGTCCAAAATGTAAAAGTAAATATGTGAAATATTTTGGAGTAGGCACAGAGCAATTAGAACATAGTGTTAAAAAGACCTTTTTAGATAGTAAACCTCTTAGAATGGATTTTGATACTACAAGAGGAAAGGATTCTTATGAAAAAATATATAGAGACTTCTCTGCAAAAAGGTATAATGTGTTAATAGGTACTCAAATGATTGCTAAGGGCTTAGATTTTAAAGAAGTAACCCTAGTAGGAATAATTGCTGCAGATTTGTCTTTAAATCTACCAGACTATAGAGCTGCAGAAAAGACTTTTCAATTAGTAACTCAAGTAGCAGGGAGAGCGGGGAGAGGTAATAAGGCTGGAAGAGTAATCCTTCAGACTTATAATCCAGATAATTATAGTATAGTTTATGCTGCTGAAAATGATTTTAAAAGTTTTTATGAAGAAGAAATAATTATTAGAAAGCTAAGGGATTATCCACCATTTTCTAAAATTTTGTGTATAAATTTAAGTAGTGAAAATGAGGAACATTTAATAAAAAGTATACAAAGTTTAGCAGATAAAGTAAGGATAAAAAACTATGGAAGTGATAAAATTGAGTTATTAGGACCATGTCCTTGTGGGGTTTCTAAAATAAAAAGTTTGTATAGATGGCAAATTATAATTAAAGGTAAATTTGATGATAATTATGCCATGGAGATTAAAAATTTAGTCTATGAACAGATTAATTATAAAAATATAAGGATTGGTATTGATATAAATCCAAATAGTTTATTGTAAAGGAGAATGATTATGGCATTAAGAAATATAAGAGTTAATGAAGACCCAATATTAAGGAAGATTAGTAAGGTAGTTAAAAACTTTGATGAAAGAACACAAATATTAATTGATGATATGCTAGACACTATGTATGATGCTAATGGAGTAGGTCTTGCAGCACCACAAGTAGGTATTTTAAAGCGAATAGTGGTTATAGATATTGGTGATGGACCAATAATACTTATTAATCCAGAGATTGTTGAGGCTAATGGTGAAGTTAAGGATGTAGAAGGATGTCTAAGTGTGCCAGGTAAACAAGGAAATGTTATAAGACCCCAATATGTAAAAGTTAAAGCTGAAGACAGAGATGGAAATTCTATTGAAATTCAGGGGGAGGATCTTCTAGCAAGGGCTCTTTGTCATGAAATAGATCATTTAAATGGAATATTATACACTGATAAGACAGTGAAATAGGAGGTATGAAGATGAATATAGTATTTATGGGTACACCAGATTTTGCAGTACCATCCTTAGAAGCAATTATTGAAAAATATGGAGTTAAGGCAGTACTTACTCAGCCAGATAGACCTAAAGGAAGAGGAAAATCCGTGACAATGTCACCAGTAAAACAGGTAGCACTTAACCATGATATAAAAGTATATCAACCAGAAAAATTAAAAAATGAAAAAAGTTTAATAGAAGAATTAAAAAATATGAATTTAGATTTCATAATAGTTGTAGCCTTTGGCCAAATTCTATCTAAGGAAGTTTTAGATATACCTAAATATGGATGTATAAACCTTCATGGTTCATTACTTCCTAAATATAGAGGTGCAGCACCAATTCATTATGCTATTATGAAGGGAGAAAAGGAAAGCGGAAATACTACTATGCTAATGGATATAGGTTTAGATACAGGAGATATGTTGTTAAAGAACAAAGTAGAGATTACAGAAAATATGACTACTGCAGAGCTCCATGATAAACTTATGAACAGTGGAGCTGAGCTTTTAATTGAAACTATAGAAGGCCTTTATAATGACAGGATAACTCCAATAAAGCAAGGAGAAAGTGAAAGTTGTTATGCCAGTATGCTGAATAAAGAGATGGCAAAGATTAATTGGAATCAAAGTTCTAAAGACATACATAATTTTGTAAGAGGACTTTACTCTTTTCCAATAGCTTATACTTATTATAAAGATGAGCCTATGAAGGTAATTGAAACTAGACTTACTAACGAGAAGTCTTCTAAAATTCCAGGGACTATTTTAAAAGTTAATAAAGAAGGAATGTTGGTTTCAACTGAAGATGATAATATATTAATAACTAAGGTTCAATTTCCTAATAAAAAGCCTTTAAGAGTAGAAGAATATATAAAAGGAAATTCTATTGAAGAAAATATATTATTAAAAAGTTCAAAAGAAGAGTAAAAATTAATTAAATAAAAAAAGGAGAAATATATATGGGATATTATTATGGAAGTTTTTTTGACAGAACAATGATTATTCTTATACCAGCTCTTATCATTTCAATATGGGCTCAGATGAAAATAAAAAGTAGTTATGCAAAGTATTCACAAGTATATAGTAGAAATGGATATACTGGAAATCAAGTAGCTAGAATGATATTAGATGCCTACGGACTTTTTGATATTCCAGTATTAGTTACAGGGGGTCACCTTACAGATCACTATGACCCTAGTAAAAAGGTGGTAAAACTATCAACAGATGTATACAACGGTACATCCCTGGCAGCTATAGGTGTAGCTGCCCATGAGATAGGTCATGCTATTCAACATAAAGAAGGATATGCACCAATTAAAATAAGAACAGCTTTAGTGCCAATTGCTAATATAGGCTCCCAAGCTTCTTGGATATTATTCTTTATTGGAATTGTAATGTCTTTTACACCATTAGTTAACTTTGGTATTATATTATTCTCAGCAGCAGTTCTTTTTCAGATAGTTACACTACCTGTAGAGTTTAATGCATCCAGTAGAGCTGTAGCCATATTAAGTTCAAGGAATATACTTTATGAAGATGAAGTAAAGGGAGCTAAAAATGTTTTGACTGCAGCAGCATTAACCTATGTAGCAGCAGCAGTTACAGCTATTGCACAGCTTTTAAGACTCATTGCTATAAGAAATAGAAATGATTAGTAGGAAAATGGATAAACACTAGAAATCGTAGATAGGATGATATGAATGATAGGTGCTAGAGAAGTAGCAATAAATACAGTAATGCAAGTCTTTGAAAATAAGGCTTATTCTAATATTGTTTTAAACAACAACCTTAGTCAATGTAATCTTGGAGATAAAGATAAAGCATTAGCTACAGAACTTGTTTATGGTACTATAAAATATAGGTACGCAATTGATAAAATACTTAAGACTTTTTTAGAAAAAAAATTTGACAAAACAGATAAATATATTTTAAATTTATTAAGGGTTTGTATATATCAGCTTAGATATTTAGATAAAATACCTGAGTTTGCAGCAGTAAATGAGGGCGTTAATTTAGCTAAGACTAATGTGTCTGTGGGAGCTTCCAAATTAGTAAATGGCGTATTAAGAAGTTATTTAAGAAATAAGAATAAAGATTATTATAATAAAGAAAACATTAATGAAAGATTAGCATTTTCATATTCTTTTCCTCAATGGATGGTAAAATTATTTATTGAGCAATATGGAGAGGTAGTTGGAGAAAAGATACTAGATGGGCTTAATAAAAGACCTGCTGTTACAGTTAGAGTAAACTCCACAAAGGGAGATTTTCAGCAGGTTTTTCATGAGTTAGAAAAAAATGCATACAACGTAGAAGAGGGGTCTATATGCCCTGAAGCCATAAGAATCGTAAGAGGAAAGAGTGTAGAGGATAACCCATTGTTTAAGAAAGGTGCTATTACAGTTCAAGATGAAAGTGCTATGCTAGTAGCACCTAGTATGGATTTAAAAGAGCATATGACTGTGTTAGATTTATGTAGTGCTCCAGGAGGAAAAACTACTCATATAGCTGAAATAATGGATAATACAGGTATAGTTAAGGCTTTTGATATTTATGATCATAAGCTAGAACTTATAAGAAGTAATAGTGAGAGATTAGGACTAACAAACATTGAATTAGATATATTAGATGCTACTAAAGAATGCAAAGAATTAATAGAGGTGGGAGATAGAGTACTTATAGATGTACCTTGCTCTGGCCTAGGAATAATAAGAAAAAAACCAGAAATTAAATATACAAAAAAAGAGAAGGAATTAAAATCTTTAATAACAGTTCAACGTGAAATAATGAGGAATGCAGCTAAATATGTGAAACCAGATGGAATAATTTTATATTCAACTTGTACTATAAATAAAACAGAAAATCAAGGGAATATAAACTGGTTTTTAAGTAATTTTAAAGATTTTAGTGTAGAGCCTTTAAACTTTGGACAGGTGGAAAATCTGGTCTATGACGAAAAAGGTTCTGTAACAGTGTTGCCTAATGAATATATGGATGGATTTTTTATAGCAAAAATTCGTAGAAATAAATAGGAGTAGAAATGAAAAATATATTAGATTTAGATATAGAAGAACTTAAATCATGGATGAAAGAAAATGGTGAAAAAGAATTTAGAGCTAAACAAGTATTCTCTTGGATTTATAATGAAGTTTGGGACTTCAAAGAGATGACTAACATATCTAAAGATACTTTGAAAAAATTAGAAAAAAATTTTTTTATAGGAATACCTAGAATAGTAGAAACATATAGTTCTAAAAATAGTGATACTCGCAAGCATTTATTTCTTTTACATGATGGTAATATAGTTGAAGGAGTAGTTATGCAGTATAATCATGGAAATTCTATATGCATATCAACTCAAGTAGGATGTAATATGGGTTGTAAGTTTTGTGCTTCAACCATTGGAGGAGCTGTTAGAAGTTTAAGTAGTGGAGAAATGTTAGGTCAGATTATGGTTTCACAAAAACAACTTGGGGAGAGAATCTCAAATATTGTACTTATGGGAAGTGGAGAACCGTTAGATAACTATGATAATGTTGTAAAATTTATTAAGGATGTAAATTCTCAATATGGACTTAATATAGGACAACGTCATATAACTCTTTCTACATGTGGAATTGTGCCTAAGATAAAGAGCTTAGCAAATTTAGATTTACAGATAACACTAGCAATTTCATTACATGCTCCTAATGATGAGTTGCGTGTGAAAACTATGCCTATTGCTAAGGTATATTCTATAGTTGAGCTTATTGATAGCTGTAAATATTATATTGATAAAACGGGACGAAGAATTACCTTTGAATATGCATTAGTAAAGGGGGTAAACGACTCTAAAGAGCAAGCTGAGCAATTAGTAAAATTAATAAGAGGTATGTTATGTCATGTAAATTTAATTCCAATAAATGAAATAGATGAAAATGATTTAAAAAAATCAAATGAAGAGCAAGTTAAGTGCTTTAGAGATATTTTAATGAAACATGGGATTGAAACTACTGTTAGAAAAGAAATGGGTTTAGACATAAATGCTGCTTGTGGTCAGCTGAGAAAAAGTTATATAGAAAAAAGGGAGTTGTAGTTTTTAATGGGGAGATTGTTAGGAATAGAAACGGATGTTGGAAATAAAAGAACTTTTAATGAAGATTCCGTTGGTTACTATGAAGAAGAAGATTTCGGTATTTTTGTAATAGCCGATGGTATGGGAGGGCATAATGCTGGTGAAGTTGCTAGTAAGATTGCTATAGATACCATTATTGAATATGTAATTAATCATAAAAAGGATAGGTCAGAAGAGGAAATTCTAAATGAGGCAATCCTAAGTGCTAATAGAAAAATATATAGAGAAAGCTTGTTAAACGAAAGTTGTAATGGAATGGGAACTACTCTTGTGGGAGCTTTTGTGAGAGGAAATAACTTAACTATGGTAAACATAGGAGATAGTAGAGGATATATTTTAAAGGATGGACAGCTTGTTAAGGTTACAAAAGATCATTCATTGGTACAAGAACTATTAGATAATGGAACAATAACTAATGAGGAAGCTAAGAATCATCCTAATAAAAATGTTATAACAAGAGCTTTAGGAACTAATCCAGTGGTGACAGCAGATTACTACAGTTTAGATATAAGAGGGGTTTCCAAAATTCTTCTTTGTAGTGATGGACTTACTAATGAAGTAAGTGAGGAGGATATTTTTAGAGTTTTACAAGGTTATAATGGCAATCAATGTATGGAACTAATAAACATGAGTAAGAAAAATGGTGGAAGAGATAATATTTCTATCATCATTTTTAAAGGAGAGTGGGAGTGCAGATGATAGGAACTATGTTAGGAAATAGATATGAACTCATAGAAAAAATTGGCGAAGGGGGTATGGCAGTAGTATATAAGGCTAAATGTAGAATTTTAAATAGATTTGTAGCAATAAAAATACTAAAGCCAGAGTACTCTAATAATAATGAATTTATGGAGAAATTTAGAAGAGAAGCTTTAGCTACAGCAACCTTTTCCCATAGTAATATAGTTAATATTTATGATGTGGGTTCAGAAGGAAATATTAATTATATTGTAATGGAATTAGTGAATGGAAAAACTTTAAAAGAATACATAAGAGAAAATGCACCTCTTTCCATGGACTCAACTTTAAAGATTTCAATACAAATTGCTAAAGCTTTAGAATGTGCTCATAAAAATAAAATTATCCATAGAGATATAAAACCTCACAATATATTAATAAATGAAGAAGGTGTAATTAAGGTTACAGATTTTGGAATAGCCAAAGCTACTTCATCTGATACAATAACTCATACTAATAAGGTTATTGGTTCTGCACATTACTTCTCTCCTGAGCAAGCCAAAGGAAAGATAGTTGATAATAGAACAGATATATATTCTTTTGGAATTGTGATATATGAAATGATAACAGGAAGAGTTCCCTTTGATGGAGAAAGTGCTGTAGCAGTGGCGCTTAAGCATATACAAGATACTATTGTGCCTCCTAAGGTTTTAGTTCCAGAAGTACCAGATAGTCTAAATAATTTGGTAATTAAGGCTACCCAGAAGGAAGTTATAAAAAGATATAATAATGTAACAGATATGTTAATAGATTTAATGAGAATAGAGAATAATAATAAGTATATAGTAACACCATCTAATATGGATAATGATTATACTACAGTAATGGATGCAACTCAAATTCAAAATACTATGTATGCTAGCAATCTTGGAAAGAAATTAAACAATAAGGATATGGATGATGAGGAAGAAGAGGAAGAAGACGAGGATTATGAAGATTATGATGGCGAAAAGAGAAAAACTAGCACCTGGAAAAAGGTACTAATAGTTGGAGGGGCTCTTTTATTAACTATTCTTTTAGGTGTATTTGTAGGTACTAGCATATATAACAAAGGTAACAACAATGTTAAAAAAGACGAATTAAGGGTTCCAAAGATAATTGGTCTTACAGCAGATGAAGCCAAAGATTCTGTAGAAAAAGTAGGATTAACTTATGTAGTCTTAGGAGAGGAAGCTAGTGATAAGCCAGCTGGAACTATAATTGCAGTATTTCCATCGGAAGGTACTGCAGTAAAAAAAGAAAGTGAAGTTAGAGTAAGAATTAGTACAGGACCAGGAGAGATTGAGGTACCAGATGTTGTGAAACTGGGTAAAAGTGTTGCCCAAGACCATATAGTTACTCAAGGACTTAAGGTGGGAAAGATAACAGAAGACTATTCTGAAGAAATAGAAGAAGGTGCAGTAATAAGTACTAATCCAGTAGCAAAGACTAAGGTTAAAAAAGGTGATACAGTAGATATAGTTATAAGCAAAGGTTCTAGGATAAAGAAGACACAAGTACCAGATCTCATTGGATTAACACTAAAAGAAGCAGAGCAAGTATTAGCCGTAGTAAATCTAAAACTTGGATCTACTACTGCAGTAATAACTGATGATATAAGCAGGGATGGAAAAATATTCAACCAAAGTGAACCTGCACAGACTTCGGTACAAGAAAATGAAAAGATAAGTGTTAATTATTATCAATATAAGGATCCAGATGAAGGTAAGGTTGAAGTTCCTAACTTTATAGGAAGAACCATTGAAGATGCACAAGCAACAGCTAACTCACTTGGACTTAGAATAACTGTTACTGGAGATAGAAAAGGTCTTATAATAAGTCAAGATGTGCCTGAAGGTAATAAGTTAGATAAAGGAAGTACTATAAATCTTATAGCTCAAATAAAAGCCCCTAATATAGGTGGCGATGATGACGAAGATGAAGAACCTTAACCAATGAAGTTAACAATCCTTAGGTAAGTTTTAAACTTGCCTAAGGATTAGTTAAAATTTAGGAGGAATATATGCAAGGTGTAATAGTTAAAGGAATTGGTGGATTATACTATGTAGATGTTGAAGAAAAAGTTATAGAGTGTAAGGCTAGAGGGAAATTTAGGCATAAGGGTGAAACTCCTATGATTGGTGATGAGGTAATCATAGAAGAAGAAAATGGAAAGGGTGTTATAACGGAAATATTAAAGAGAAGAAATCAACTTATAAGACCTGCCGTTGCTAATGTAACTCAAGCTTTTGTAGTAGTTACTAGTAAGAATCCAGATTTGAATTTAAGCTTATTATATAAATTTCTAGTTTTATGTGAGTATAATCATGTAGTACCTATTATTTGCTTTAATAAAATGGACATTGAAAGTGATTATAGCAAGGAAATAGGTAATATGTTAAATGAAGCTGGATATGAAATAATGTATGTACAAGGAAAACATGGTGTTGGCATAGAACAGTTAAAGGAAAAGATAAAGGGTAATATTACTGTATTTTGTGGGCCTTCTGGAGTAGGTAAATCTACCATATTGAATAAAGTTTTAGGTAGAGATGCTATGAAAACTGGTGATATTAGTGATAAACTGAAAAGAGGAAAACATACAACTAGGCATAGTGAACTTATAAGGATAGAAGATGGATTTTTAGTTGACACACCAGGATTCTCTTCCTTGGAATTAGATTTCATAGATAAAGAAGAACTACAACATCTGTTTCCGGAATTTGAAGAATTTAAAGATGGATGTAAGTTTAATAATTGTGTTCATTATAAAGAACCAGGTTGTATAGTAAAACAAAAGGTAGAATCTGGACAAATAAATAAAAGTAGATATGAATTCTACATAAAAACATTAGAAGAAATTATAAGTAGGGGGAATAGAAAATGATAAAATTATCACCATCTATATTGTCAGCAGACTTTTCAAGGTTAGGAGAGCAGGTTAAAGAAATAGAAAAACATGGAGCGGATTGGGTTCATATAGATGTTATGGACGGGATGTTTGTACCTAACATATCCTTTGGAGTGCCTGTTATAAAATCCATAAGAAATCTTACAACCTTAGTTTTTGATGTACATTTAATGATTGAAGATCCAGCTAGATACGTAAAGGATTTTGTTGATGCAGGAGCTGATATGATAACAGTTCATTATGAAGCAGATAGACATATAGACAGAACTATAAAATATATTAAAAGCTTAGGAGTTAAAGCTGGAGTAGCATTAAATCCTGGTACTCCTGTTTCTATGATAGAAAACTTAATTCCAGATTTAGATATGGTGCTTATCATGTCAGTTAATCCAGGATTTGGAGGTCAAAAATATATAGAGTATTCAGCAGATAAAATATCACAGGTTAAAGAGTTAAAGGATAAATATAATAAAGAATTATATATACAAGTAGATGGTGGCATAGATGCAACTAATGTTAGTAAAGTTGTAAAATGTGGAGCTAATTCTATAGTAGCTGGTTCAGCAGTATTTAAAAATAATGAAATAGAAAAAAATATAAGTAATATAAAAAGTGGGTTTTAGTATGCAAGCAGTTATAGTTGGAGGAGGAGATCCTCCAAGTAAAAAGATTTTAGATAAATATATAAATGAAAAGTCTATAATTATAGCAGCTGATGGAGGCGCTAACGTTCTTTTAAATCATGAAATACATCCAAATTATTTGTTAGGGGATTTTGACTCTATTGATGAAAAAACGTATATAGAAATAAGTAATAGCTCTAAAACCATTAGATTTCCAAAAGAGAAGGATTATACAGATAGTCATATAGCTTTTAATAAGGCAGTAGAGTTAGGAGCTACAGAAATAATTTTTTTAGGATGTACAGGGAAGAGAATTGATCATTTCTATGCAAATTTATGTATTCTCAATGAAGGTTTAAAAAAATCAATAGATTGTCGTATAATAGATGAGTATAATGAAATCTATCTTATAGATAAACCTACAAATATCTTTGGGAAAAAAGGGGATGTATTTTCTCTGTTTAGTTATTTAGAAGATACTCATGATTTAACTATAGAGGGAGTCAAATATAAATTAAAGAATTTTGAGCTAGCACAAGGAAACAATCTCACTGTATCTAATGAGTTTGAGGAGGAAAAAGTTAGCATAACTTTTTCTAAAGGATGTCTTATAGTAGTTAGAATTCATAAAATATAAATTTAAAATATAGGATTACAATCATTATTACAATTGATGATTGTAATTTTTTTATTTATGTACCACTTTTTACGTCAATACATATAATGATACTAAAAAGGCTTATGGGGGAAGTAAGTATGAGGAGTAGGACAACTAAAAGGTTGGGACTTATTGTTAGTTCTGTAGGAGCAGGGATAGTATTAGCTATGCTAATTCCATTTTGGGGGTGGATGGTAGCCATAGGTTGTGCAATTATATGTGCTGGATGGTTTATAATGAATAAGTTTTGCTAACAATTGGTTAAGGAGGTTACAGGGTGACTATAAGAGTAATTAAACTACCTAAGTTTTTATCTAAAATAGTTAAAATTTTTGTAAGAAAAAAACATAGTTATTAATTTTGCACATAAAAAAATGCAACTATAAAGGTAGTTGCATTTTTTTTACCAATTAAACGGCACGTTGAACCTTACCAGAACGTAAGCATCTAGTACAAACGTGTACTGTCTTAGGTGAACCGTTAACTATAGCTTTAACTTTTTTTAAGTTTGGAGCCCATTTTCTTTTTGATTGACGGTGAGAGTGAGAGAATTGTACTCCTGAAACTACACCTTTATCGCATATTTCACATCTTCTTGACATATATTACACCTCCTCAAAATTTCAACATACTGCTATAAATCAAACACAAGTTATTTTAACATAATTACTATGATTGTTGCAAGTATTAAGAAAAATAAACACATACCATTATATTATACATATTGTTATAATAAAATTCAATGATATATATAATTATATTAGTTGAATTAAATCTTAAGTTAATATAAAATGTTTATAAGGTATAATTAAGGAGGAATTGATTATGAAAGCTAATATAACAACTGAAATAGGAAATATATACTATTCTGAAGATGTAATAGCTAATATAGCAGGTGTATCAACCATGGAATGCTATGGAGTTGTTGGCATGGCTTTAAAGAATGCTAAGGATGGTTTATGGGAATTATTAAAAGCTGAAAACCTAGCAAAAGGAGTTAAAATAACTCAAAAAGAGAATGCTATAGCTATAGAACTATATATAATTGTTGAATATGGAACTAAAATTGCAGTAATCGCTAATAATATAATACAAACAGTTAGATACAATTTAGAAAATCTTACAGGTGTTAAGGTTTCTCAAGTTACTGTTAATATTCAAGGCATTAGAGTTTAAGGGGGAACATAAAGTGGCATATACACAGATTAATGGACGTGATTTTTCAAATATGATAAAAAGTGCTTCAAATGCATTAGAGAAGCAGAAAGAATATGTAAACTCCTTGAATGTATTCCCAGTACCTGATGGAGATACAGGAACAAATATGTCTTTAACCTTTAAGGCTGCAGCTAGAGAAATAGAAGGTTTAGAGAATAAAGGTATAGGCGAAGTATCTAAGAGGTTAGCTAAGGGTGCTTTAATGGGGGCTAGAGGAAACTCTGGAGTTATTCTTTCTCAGATTTTAAGAGGCATGGCAAAAGGACTTGAAAATACAGAGGAGGCAACTATAGAGGAAGTTAAGAATTCTTTTGTAGAAGGCTCAAATTTTGCTTATAAAGCAGTTATGAGACCAACAGAAGGAACGATTTTAACTATAATTAGAGCGGCAGGAGAAGCTGCTATCTGCAGTGAAGCAGAAAACATAGTTGAATTATTTGAAGAAGTATGTGAAGAAAGTAAAAATATGCTTGATAAGACTCCAGAAATGTTACCACAGTTAAAACAAGCTAAGGTAGTAGATGCTGGTGGAATGGGATTACTAATAATATTAAGAGGTATGTTAGAAGTTCTAAAAAATAAAGGTGAAGTTTCTTTAATTAATGATTTAGAAGGTGAATCAGAAAATAATTATGATATTCCAGAGCTAAACATGGCTCCGGAAGATATTAAATTTGGATACTGCACAGAGTTTATCATACTTAATGAAGTAAAAGATATACCAAAATTTAAAGATTTCCTTGAATCTCAAGGTGATTCATTAGTTCTTGTAGGGTTAGAGGATATAACTAAGGTTCATGTTCATACTAATGATCCAGGAGCAGTTTTATCTAAAGCAGTAACCTTTGGAGATCTTTCAAAAATTAAAATTGAAAATATGAGAGAACAACACAGATCTTTATTAGGAATAGATGAAAGTAGCAATGATGCAGTAGTGGAAGAAATAAAAGAAGATCCTAAAGCTTATGGATTTGTAACTGTAGCTAGAGGTAACGGGATATCTTCAATATTTAAAGATCTTGGCGTAGATCAGGTTATTGAAGGTGGTCAGACTATGAATCCTAGTACAGAGGATATAGTTAATAGTATCAATAAAATTAATGCTGAGGTAGTATTTGTTCTTCCAAATAATAAAAATATAATAATGGCAGCTACACAAGCTGTAGATTTAATAGAAGATAAAAAGGTTATAGTGATTCCAACAAAAACTATCCCTCAAGGAATTACAGCTATAACTATGTTTAATCCAGATGGCTCTTCAGAAGATAATGAAGCAGCTATGAATGAAACTATAGAAACTGTTACTTCTGGTTCTGTAACCTATGCGGTTAAGGATACAGAAGACAATGGTAGACATATTAAAGAGGGAGATATTCTAGGATTATTAGAAGGAAAAATAAGTGAAATAGGTCAGGATGTATATGCTGTATGTAAAAAGCTTATAGAAAACATGGTAAATGAAGATAGCGAGCTTATTACTATATTCTATGGTGAAGACTGTGAAGAGGATAAGGTTAACCAGTTAGTATCAGAATTAGAAGAAGCATATCCAGAGATGGATGTTCAATGTTTTAATGGTGAGCAACCATTATACTATTTTATTACATCAGTAGAATAAAAGCCTTAGGGCTTTTTTTCTATGTTAGCCATATGGAGTTGATAAGGTGAATATTTATAGTAGTGTTACAGCCATTAAAGGTGTAGGGCCTAAAATGGCTGAGAAATTGAGTAAATGTGGAATATATAGTATTTTAGATTTATTGTTATACTTTCCAAGGGATTATGAGAGTATCTTTATTGTTGAAGATTTAGATGAAGTGGATTCTAAGGGGAAGATAATATTGGAAGTTGGAGTGGAGAGAATTTTGCCTGATATAAGGACAAAAACAGGCAAAATACTTACAACCATTAGATTTATTCATAAAGGCAGATTAGTTAAGGGAATATGGTTTAATCAGCCCTATGTGAAAAGTAGTTTTAGAATTGGCAGTAGATATGTTATAAGTGGCATTATAGAGAAACAAGGTAGAGATTTTATAATTAAAAATGGAACCATAATGAGGAATACTACTACAGAGAGTACAGATATTATGGCAAGATATCCCTTAAGGGATGATATTTCTAATACTTTTATAAACAAAATAGTTACAGAAACTTTAAACACAGTAAAAATACAAGAAAATTTACCAAAGTCAATTTTGAATGAACATGATTTTATGTCTTTGGATAGTGCTATAAGAAATATACATAATCCTAAAAGTTTAAAGTTGTTAGAAGAGGCAAGAAGAAGATTAAAGTTCCAAGAGTTATTTACATACTCTTTAAAGCTTATGGCCTTAAAAAATAGAAGTACTAATTCTAAGGGAATTTCCTTTTCCATATCAAAGGAACTGAAAGATTTAAAGGATAAGTTACCCTTTCAGTTAACAGATGCACAAACTAGAACTGTTAGAGAAATATTAAGAGATCAAAAGAAACCTAGTCCTATGAATAGATTAGTTCAAGGAGATGTAGGTAGTGGTAAGACTGTAGTTGCTTTTATTGCCCTTTTTAATGCTATTATGAATGGTTATCAAGGTGCCATGATGGCGCCTACAGAAATATTGGCAAAACAGCACTACTACGAGGCTGAAAAAGTCTTTAAGGATTTTAATATTACCATAGAGTTACTAACAGGTAGTACCACAGAAAAAAATAAAAACATTATAAAAGAAAAGTTATTAAAAGGTGAAATAGACTTAATAATAGGTACTCATGCTTTGATAGAAGATAATGTCCAGTTTAAAAACTTAGGACTTATAATAACTGATGAACAGCATAGATTTGGTGTTGGTCAAAGAACTAGATTTGGAAATAAGCGTGAAGATATTGATGTACTTGTAATGAGTGCTACACCTATTCCAAGGACTTTATGTTTATATCTTTATGGAGATTTAGAAGTATCTATAATTGACACTTTGCCACCAGGGCGAAAACCCATTGATACCTATTATTTATCTACTCAGGAAAAGGGGAGAATATATAATTTTGCTTTAGAGGAGATAAAAAAGGGAAGACAGATTTATGTAGTTTGTCCATTGGTTGAAGAAAATGAAGATATGAAATTAAGTTCTGTAACAGCATTATATGAAGAACTAAAAAAAACTTACTTTAAAAGTATGGAAATCGCCATTCTTCATGGTAAAATGAGTAATAAAGACAAAAATTTAATTATGAATGAATTTAAAGAAGGAAATATTAAGGTGTTAATATCCACTACGGTTATTGAAGTGGGTGTAAATGTACCTAATGCAACGGTTATGATTATAGAAAATGCAGAGCGGTTTGGATTATCTCAATTGCACCAGTTAAGAGGAAGAGTTGGAAGAGGATCTCATAAATCTTATTGTGTTCTTGTAGCTAATATAAAAAGTGAAACAACTAAAAAGAGAATGGACATAATGAAAAATAGCAATGATGGTTTTTATATAGCGGAACAAGATTTAAAATTAAGAGGAAGTGGAGAAATGTTTGGACTTAGACAATCTGGTGAAAATGGATTAATTCTTAGTGATTTATCACAGGATTTTCAACTATTTAAAATAGCAAATCAGGAAGCTAAGAAATTTATTAATAACAAGGATGAAGAAAACAAAAGAATACTTAAAGAAATAATGATTAACTTAGAGAAAAGCACTAGTTATATTTGCTTTAACTAAGGTCAAAGGAGATAAAAATGAGAGTAATTGCAGGAAAAGCTAAAGGAAGAAAGTTACTATCACCAGAGGGGATGGGCACTAGACCTACTCTTGATAGAGTTAAAGAATCAATTTTTAGTATAATACAAAATAAAGTAAGAGGCAGTATAGTTTTAGATCAGTTTTCTGGTACAGGAAGCCTAGGTCTAGAGGCTGCAAGTAGAGGAGCTAAAGAGTGTCATTTAATAGACATGGGAGACGTAACTTATAAGTATTTAAAAGAAAATATTAAAAATTTAAAATTTGAAGATTTCTGTACATCTTATAAAGGTGATTCATACAAATACTTAGAGGAGTTTGGGAGAATAGGAAAGGTATTTGATTTAATATTTATAGACCCACCTTATGCAAAAGATATGATTCCACCAGCTCTAGAACTTATTAAAAAACATAATTTACTACAAAGAGATGGCTTGATTGTAACGAAAATAGATTCAGGTGAAGAAATTTGTGAAGGTTATGAAGACATTGTTTTAATAGACCAAAGAAAATACGGAAACACCACTGTATGTTTCTATGAATTTGAGGAGTAAAAAATGATTAAAGCAGTTTATCCAGGCAGTTTTGACCCAATAACAAATGGTCACTTAGATATTATAAAAAGATGTTCATACGTATTTGATCAGGTTACTGTAGCTGTATTACTAAATCCTAACAAAAGTGGTTGGTTTAGCATTGAAGAGAGAATTGATCAAATTGAGAGAGTGGTTAAAGCTTTACCAAATGTAAAAGTAAAAAGTTTTACAGGTCTTTTAGTGGATTTTATGGAAGCAGAAGACAGTGATGTAATGGTTAAGGGACTTAGATCTATGTCAGATTTTGATTATGAGTTTCAAATGGCATTAATGAATAAAAAGCTTGATAAAACAAAAGAAACTATGTTTATGATGACCAACTCTAAGTACTCTTATCTTAGCTCATCAGCTATAAAGCAAGTGGCTTTGTTTAAGGGACACTTGGATGGATTAATTCCAAAAGAGTTAGAAAATGAAATTAGAGAGAGAGCTAAAAGTTTTGAGGGGGAATTATAGTGAAGGTATTAGAACTATTAGATTATCTACAACAAACTATTGACATGTCACCAAAGAATTTAGTAGGTAAAGTATCTATTAATAAAAAAGAAGTCTTAAGAACTCTTAATGAAATGAGAAAATTGCTACCAGATGAATTTGAAGAAGCTAAAAATTTAATGAATCGTAAAGAAATAATTTTAGACGAAGCAAGAAGTGAAGCAGAACGTATTATTCAGGATAGTAGAAAAAGAGCACAACAAGAATATGAAAACTGTGATGTGTTAGTAGCTGCTAAAAAAGAAGCAGAAGAAATATTAGAAAGTGCTAATGAGGAAGCTAAAAAAATTAAAGGTGAAGCTAATAAGCAAGCTAAGGATTTAAAATTTGGAGTTATGAATTATGCAGACAGCACTTTAAGTAATTTACAAAAGGATATAGACATTATAGGAGAAGAGTCTTTAAAAGTTATACAAAATGAAATGGAAGAAATGCTTGTAAAATTATATAAAGAAATTTCTTCCACTACATCTAAGGTAAGAGAAAATATTAAAGAATTAGGAAATGACTAAAAACAATCTCGTAACTTTTTGAGTATCACAGGGATAGAAAATATAAATATTAGTAGGACCAAAAACCCTGATTTAGATGATAGCATAGTATTGTTTATGAAAAAAGTTTCCTGATTAACTAGAGAAAATGGTAGTTTTAAAAATAACAATGTTATCAAGGTGCATATTATTCCCTGAACAACTTTTAGAAATATATATTTTTTCATTGATACCTTATATTTGTAAACAAAGGAGTATACTTGGAAGGTTATAGATAATCCACTAAAACCTATTAAAAAGCTGCATATAAGAATTTTAATGTTTAGGGTTAAGGAACTTGTAGCTACAATGTTACATCCATTTGTAATTTCTATAAATCCAAGGAAGATTCCATCAAGGAGATTATAATTAATAATACCGGAACTACATAAAGAAATAAGGGCAGTGTGATATATTCCACTGCTTTTTATTATGTTTATAATTACAGAAAAAATAACTACAAAACTACCTATTGATAAGCAGGTTTTGGTAGCATCTTCAAGGGCATTTTTCATGGCTACCCCGAAGTTAAGGTTTTCATTTATCTGTGTCACAGCAACAGAAGAATTGCTATTTATAGTATATTTATTAGTCTTTCTAGTAGGTAGTATTAACCCCATAACAATACAAGATAAAGCATTAGAAATAAGAAGGATATAACCTAAAAATGCACTATGAAGCATTGCAGTACCAACAGTACCTATAATAAATAGAGGGCTTCCATTAGTGGCTATATTTAAAAGTCTTTCAAAAGTTGGTTTATCAATAACCTTTCTTTCATAGAGTTCACAAGCATATCTGGAACCAAGAGGATATCCACAAAACAAACTAGCTAAAATAACTACACTACACTCCTTTGGTAGTCTTAAAGGGGTACATAGTATCTTACCTAAAAACTTTGAATAAATTTCTATACCCCCAAAAGAAAAAATTAAGTTAACTATGACCAAGAAGGGGAATAGTGATGGAAATACTGAGTAAAAAAACAGTTTAGCTCCATTTATAGTAAAGGCTATGCAATCTTTAGGATTTAGTATGATGTAAATAATTAAGAGAGAAAATATTGTTGTAAGCAGAAGGTTTTTTGATGAATTTCTAAATAATAAATATATTAAAAATATAATAAGCACAATTACAATAAAAAATAATGCCTTCATTTAAATAATCCTTTTAAATTGATATACTTAAATATATTTTTTATCTTGGGAATATATGATAACAAAATATAGGTAAAATAAAATCTTCAAGGTACTTCCAAAACAAGTCACTAAAAATTAATCTAATGATTTAGGTTATTTTGGTATGGTTCCTTGAAGAATTATGTTTATAATATAATCGGGCTTTGTAGATAATCTTCCATAGCACTTATGGAAGGATTTAGAATGCTATAGCCGCTAGTGCATTGTAAATCTAATTTTAAGGTAGGGTTTATATCCTTTGGTAGTTTTGAATATATTGGTATAGAAGAATTGTTCTTCATTGATTTTAATGCCATAGCTCCATGTTTAGTGAAGCCCAAAATACGAGCATATGGACAAGGCTCTTTACGCATTTCTAAGGTATTGTATTCATAAAAGCCTAGAAAATACTGACATAGTATTCTACTGATTCTAGTATAGGTATATCGTTTACTTTTTATCATTTCAATACAATGTTCATAATCTTTAGCGTCTTTTATGGTAGCTAATATCTTATTATGGAGACCTTCAGAAGCATCCGGAATTGATTGGAAAAAGTTATTTTTGCTAGTTATAGCCTTATACTTTATATATGGATACATCATGTAATCAAAGGGAAAATTATAATTTTTGTTTTTAAGTTCTACCATATCCTCGTAAACACTAGGAGGAACATGAGAAATTAATTCTTTCATAGAAGTATTTGATTTCAAGGATTTTCTAATAGCAGTAGCACTTGAGAAGATATTATTTAAATTAGTACTATTGTAATCCCCACCTTCTCTTTTTATGGTATAGGGTACAATATTACTATGAAGTTTTTTTAAGCTCTTAAGGTATTCAACCCCTAAAATATTATTAGAAGAATTTAGATAATCAGTTAATTTTTTTTCATTATAATAATTTTTTTTATTTAAATAATGAATTAAAGCTGAAGAACGAGCCTTTGGAAAAGGTAATCCTCTATCTAAATCTTCTTTCAATAAGGACTTGAATAAAGGAGGTTCTTCTACTAGTAGATCAGATACTTCTTTTAGAAAGTCTATATCACCTGCTTCACTTCCAAAGCAAATTGAATCTACTATCCCTAGACTATTAAGAAGACTTACGGAACCATAAGAAAAGAATTCCGCAGAAGATAGGCTGTATATTGCAGGGAGTTCTAAAACAATATCTACCCCATTATTTAAAGCCATTGATGTTTTTTTCCATTTATCTACTATAGAAGGAATACCTCTTTGATTAAAGTTTCCACTCATTACTGCAATAATTAAATCACTATTAGTCAATTCTTTAGTTTTATTTATATGAAAAAGGTGTCCATTGTGAAGAGGATTATATTCCACAATAATTCCTGATATTTTCATTAAAATTACCTCCTGTACTCATATAACCATAGATTATATCAAAAAAATGTTAATTATCATAGCCTAATTATTAAATTAAGTCAAAAAAATTCAATATAGAGGTTGAAAAATATATATGAAAAGGGGTATAGTAATAAGGGATATTTAGAATATTTTTACTGAAAGGGGTAAGAAAAAATGAGTTTTACACAAAAGGTATGGAAATTAGCACAACAAGAGATGAAGACAATAGTACTTCCAGAAGGTGAAGAAGAAAGAAATTTAAAGGCTTCAGAAATTATCCATAAAAATAAAATAGCTAAAGTTATATTAGTAGGTAGCCAGGATAAGATTAAGGAAAATGCTAAGAATTTCGGGGTAAATATTGAGGGAATTGAAATTGTAGATCCTGAAGTATCACCTAAGACTGCAGAGTATGCAAAAGCATTTTATGAACTTAGAAAAAATAAGGGTGTTACAGAGGAAAAAGCATTACAAACAGTTAAAGACCCAGTTTATTATGGAACAATGATGGTTAAACTAGAAGATGCCCATGGATTAGTTTCAGGAGCAGTACATAGCACAGGGGATTTATTACGTCCAGGACTTCAAATTATAAAAACAGCTCCAGGAATAAAAGTTGTTTCAAGTTTCTTCGTTATGGAACTTGAAAATTCTCCATATGGAGATAATGGTACTCTATTATTTGGAGATTGTGCAGTTAATCCTAATCCAACATCAGAAGAGCTTGCATCAATAGCTATAAGTACAGCAGAAAATGCAAAGACTCTATGTGGAATAGATCCAAAGGTTGCAATGTTATCTTTCTCAACTATGGGAAGTGCTAAACATGAAAATGTAAATAAGGTTGTTGAAGCTACAAGAATGGCAAAAGAAGCTAGACCAGATCTTGCAATAGATGGAGAATTACAATTAGATGCAGCTATAGTTGATAAAGTAGCAAGTCTTAAAGCGCCAAATAGTACAGTAGCAGGAAATTCTAATGTTTTAATATTCCCAGATTTACAAGCAGGAAATATTGGATATAAATTAGTTCAAAGATTTGCAGGAGCTGAAGCTATAGGTCCAGTATGTCAAGGGTTTGCAAAACCAATAAACGACCTTTCAAGAGGATGTAGTGTAGATGATATAGTAAATGTTGTAGCAATTACAGCAGTGCAAGCGCAAAATAGCAAATAAATATTATATTGATTTAATTAAAAATATATTGTAATCTAATATAATGATATATTAATATATTACAAATGCGTCAGGAGGAAATGAGAATGAAAGTATTAGTAATAAACTGTGGAAGTTCTTCATTAAAGTACCAATTAATAAACATGGAAACAGAAGAGAGCTTAGCACAAGGATTAGTTGAAAGAATAGGAATTGAAGGTTCAATTTTAACTCAAAAGGTTCCAGGAAGAGATAAATATATAATAGAGCAACCAATGGCTGACCATAAAGATGCAATAAAATTAGTTTTAGATGCATTAGTAGATGGTAACCATGGAGTTATTTCTTCAATGGATGAAATATCAGCAGTAGGACACAGAGTTGTTCATGGTGGAGAAAAATATTCAGAATCTGTAGTAATTGATGATGCAGTTATGGAAAGTTTAGAAGAGTGTGTAAAACTTGCACCACTTCATAATCCAGCAAACATAATTGGAATTAATGCTTGCAAGAGCTTAATGCCAAACACTCCAATGGTTGCAGTATTCGATACAGCATTCCATCAAACAATGCCAAAGACTGCTTATATGTACCCACTACCATATGAGCTATACACTAAGTATGGAATAAGAAAATATGGTTTCCACGGAACATCACATAAATATGTATCAGCAGAATGTGCTAAATTAATGGGCAAAGACATAAAAGATGTTAAAATCATCACTTGTCATCTTGGAAACGGAGCTAGCTTAGCTGCTATAAAAGATGGCCATTGTGTAGATACAAGTATGGGATTCACTCCACTTGAAGGAATAGCAATGGGAACTAGATGTGGAAACATTGACCCTGCTATAGTTACATTCTTAATGAATGAAGGAAAAATGACAGCTAAAGAAGTTGATAATTTAATGAACAAACAATCAGGAGTTCTTGGATTATCAGGAGTAAGTAGTGACTTTAGAGATATAGAAGATGCTGCTAAAGAAGGAAATGAAAGAGCTATTCTTGCTTTAAATGTATATAACTACAGAGTAAGAGAAATGATCGGTGCTTATGCTGCAGCAATGGGCGGAGTAGATGCGGTTGTATTTACAGCAGGACTTGGAGAAAATGCTATAGAAACTAGAGCAGAAATTTGCAAAGGCTTAGAATTCTTAGGTATAGAAATAGATGATGCTAAGAATAATGTTAGAGGAAAATCTACAGAAGTAAGCAAAGATGGAGCTAAAGTAAAAGTATTTGTTATTCCTACAAATGAAGAATTAGTAATAGCAAGAGATACTAAAGAACTTACTTCAAAATAGTAAAAATGTTTATCCGCTTGAGTAAAAAATTAGCTTTTTATCTTAAGGAAAAAATATACATGTGTAAATTACCTTGACTTTTATCGGTATAATTTATATAATAACTTGTGTTTGAATGATATATTTAATTAACTTAAGGAGGGAAGTTGGAGCTTTACTCAAGCTATGCATTTTGCATTATATATAACTAGTCTTAGTTATATGAGAAAAAACAGGTATATTATGTTTTTTCAGAGTGTTGTTATGATTATAAACTTTAAAGATTTAAATGATAAGAACTATGAGAGAAAGAATATAGATATCGAAATTGAGAAAGATAAATTTTACGATGGTAGTGAAATGGTAAAATACTCCAAGCCTATTAAGTTTAATGGGTTTTTGCGTCGCAAAAAGGAAGTTATAGAACTTATTGGAGACGTAGATACTGAAGTATTATTAAATTGTTCTAGATGTACAAAAGCTTTTTCTTATGAAGTTAAGGTGCACATAGAAGAAGACATATCAAACACTGATGATTGTGAGATTATCTCAACCAATACTGAGAATATAGATATTTATGAAATTATTGAAAACAGTATTCTCCTTGAACTACCTGTTAAAAGGTTATGTAAAGAGGATTGCAAAGGCTTATGCCAGACTTGTGGGAAAGATTTAAATTTAGGACAATGTTCTTGTACTGATTTTTATGTAGACCCTAGACTTGAAAAGCTATCACAAATGTTTTCTAACCATAAGGAGGTGTAATAATGGGAAATCCAGCTAGAAAATTTTCAAAAGCAAGAAGAGATTCAAGAAGAGCTCAAACTTTTAAACTTGGTTTACCAGGAATAGTAGAGTGTCCTCAATGCCACGAAATGAAGCTTGCTCACAGAGTTTGTAAGAACTGTGGTTACTACAAGAATAGAGAAGTTGTTTCAACTGAGGAATAAGAAGAAAGTCGATAGACTTTCTTTTTATTTTTATGTGGAAATTTAAATGAAAAAAATATATAATGTATTTAAATATTTTAAAATCATGAAAGGAGTTACTATGAAGGTTGTAGTTGATGGAATGGGTGGAGATAATTCACCTGAAGCTATAGTAGAAGGTTGTGTTCTTGCACAAAAAGAATATGATATAGATATAATAATTACAGGTCAAGAAGATCTTATAAAAAAAGAATTAGAAAAATATGAATATACCAAAGGAAGAATAACTATTATAAATACTACTGAAATTATTTCAACTAATGAAGCACCAGTAAAAGCTCTAAAGACTAAGAAGGATTCATCTCTTGTTAAAGCTTTAGAATTAGTTAAGAATAAGGAAGCAGATGCCATTGTATCTGCTGGAAGTACAGGAGCCTTCTTAGCAGGCTGTACTCTTATTGTAAAGAGGATTAAAGGGATAAGTAGACCAGCACTAGCACCAGTTATGCCTGGTAAAAATGGTCCATTTATGATAATAGATGTAGGAGCTAATGCAGATTGTAAACCCCATTATTTAACTCAGTTTGCTCAAATGGGTAAGGTATATTTTGAAAGTGTATTATCGGTTAAAAATCCTACTGTAGGTCTTATAAACATAGGATCAGAGGAAGAAAAGGGAAATGAATTAACCAAGGAAGCTTATCAACTTTTAAAACAAGAGAATTTAAATTTTATAGGAAATGTAGAGCCGAGAGAAATTCCTAAAGGAGAAGTAAATGTCCTTGTATGTGATGGTTTTGTAGGGAATACCGTATTAAAGATGTATGAAGGCGTTGCAGAAACCATTCTAAGTGAGCTTAAAAATGAAATAATGAGTTCCACAACAACAAAAATAGGCGGACTATTATTAAAGCCTGTATTTAAGAAATTTAAAAAGCACTATGACTATAAAGAATACGGTGGAGCTGCATTTTTAGGGGTTGATGGTATTTGCATAAAAGCTCATGGAAGCTCTGATGCTAAGGCTTTAAAAAATGCAATTAAACTTTCTAAAACCTATTATGATACAAAAGTATTAGATAAAGTTAAAGATGCTTTTAAAGAAGAAAAATAAAAAAATTAAAATAAGTGAATAAAATTTTGTAGGTTTAGTATATTATAATATAGTATTTGAAAATAAACAGTTGATTATTATCCAATATGCTATTATATTAAATAGTGATATTATATTGAATTTTTAGGAGGTATATAAAATGTTTGAAAAGATAAGAGCAAAAATCGCGGAGCAACTAAGCATAGATGAAAATGATATAACTATGGACTCTGGATTTGTTGATGATTTAGGAGCAGACTCATTGGACTTAGTTGAGTTAATTATGGCCCTTGAAGAGGAATTTGACATGGAAATCCCTGATGAAGATGCAGAAAAAATAACTAGTGTTGGAGATGTAGTTGACTACATAAAAGCACGAGTAGAAGAATAATATCAGCAGGTTCCGTAGAAATGCGGAACCTTATTTTTAGATTTATTCTTGAATTTATCCACTTGAGTTTATTTACTTGAATAATAATATTAAGTTAGTAGGTTATTTAGATAAATTGAAGAATAAACCTTGGCGAAAGAGGTAAAAAGATGAAAATATTAAAAAGTACATTAGAATTAAAAAATAAATTAGGTATTGACTTTAAAGATTTAACTTTATTACAAACAGCAATAACTCATAGTTCTTACGCTAATGAAAGAAACACTGCCTTCAATGAACGATTAGAGTTTTTAGGAGATACAGTTTTAGAATTAATTATATCTGAATATTTATTTACTAATCACATAGATGAAACAGAAGGATACCTTACTAAGGTAAGAGCTTTAATTGTATGTGAAAATTCTTTATTTGAAATAGCTAAGAAGTGGGAACTAGGAAAATACATTTATATGAGTAAAGGTGAAGAATTAACCGGTGGTAGAACTAGAGTATCAATTTTAGCTGATGCTGTAGAAGCTATTATTGCTGCAGTATACTTAGATGAAGGACTTTTAGTAACTAAGGAGTTTGTCCTTAAAAATTTCAATTCAATTATTATTAAAGCAGTTAAAAATGAGATAATTTTAGACTATAAAACAAAGCTTCAAGAAATATTACAAAAAAATGGAGATGTAGATATTTCTTATTCTCTGATTAATTTTGAAGGACCACCTCATAGAAGAGAATTTTTTGTGAAAGTTTTGATTAATGGAGAAGCTAAAGGAAGTGGCTCAGGGTATAGTAAGAAAGAAGCTGAACAAATGGCCGCTAGGGAAGTTTTAATTAAGAGGGGTGATATTAGTGAGTAAAAATCATTATATTATACCTATATTTGTGCCTCATATAGGATGTCCTCATACTTGTGTGTTTTGTAATCAGGATAGTATTACAGGAGATGCAGGTTCAGCAGGTAGCGCAGGAAATGTAGATGGTGCTTATGTAAAAAAAACCATAGAGGATTATTTAGAAACTATAGATAGTAGTGATGCTATAATTGAGGTATCATTTTTCGGTGGTACTTTTACAGGAATTAATATGTGCATCCAAAGAGAACTATTATCAGTAGCTCAAAACTATAAAAAAATAGGAAAGATTAAATTTATAAGATTGTCCACAAGGCCAGATTATATAGACCAAGAGATTTTAGACCACCTAAAAAGTTTTGATGTAGATATTATAGAATTAGGAGTTCAATCCTTAGATGAAGAAGTTTTACATAAATCAGGGAGAGGTCATAGTTCAGAAGATGTGGAGAAGGCATCGAGATTAATAAAAGAATATGGATTCACCTTAGGGCATCAAATCATGCTAGGACTCCCAGGAGATACAAGAGAGAAGGATATTGAAACTACAAGAAAAAGTATTTCTATGAATCCAGATATCTGTAGGATATACCCATCCCTAGTTATTAAGGAAACACCTATGGAAAAGCTCTTAAGGGAAGGCATATATAAGCCATATACTTTAGAGGAAGCTGTAGATATAAGTAAGATAGTCTATGGAATGATGGAGGGTAATGATATAAAGGTTATCCGAATTGGCCTTCAACCTACAGAAGAGATTAGTGCTGATGGAGATGTGGTAGATGGACCTTTTCATCCTGCCTTTAGAGAGCTGGTGGAGAGTAGTGTCTACTGTGATATGATTTATGATTACTATAAAGATAAAGAAATGGATAAGTACAAAATATATATAAATCCTAAAGATATATCTAAGCTTTATTCTAATAAAAAGCAATATTTTAATCTGCTTCTAAAAAAATTAAAGAGTAAAGAACTATTTGTAACTCAAGAAAGAAATATAGGAAAGTCTTCCATAGGGTTTTATAATGGTACAAAGTTAGATATAATTAATCAGAAGGATTATTTAAAACTTAAATATCAATAAAACTTTTGATTATATAGGCTAAAGTAAATATATATTTTAAAGTATCCTAGGAAGACTATAGGATATTTTCTTTAAATTAAAGTTAGGAGTGGATTTTATGAGGATGACTAAGAAAAAAAGAGAAAAATATATAAAAATAATAACTACTTGTATATGCATTGCTATGGCTGCAGTACTTATTTTACCTATAATCTTAGGAGCTTAGGAGTGTGAATAGATGTTCTTAAAATCTATCGAAATAAGAGGATTCAAATCCTTTGCAGATAAGACAGAGCTTACATTTAAAAAAGGTGTAACTGTAGTTGTAGGTCCCAATGGAAGTGGAAAAAGTAATATCTCAGATGCTGTAAGGTGGGTGCTGGGTGAACAAAGTATTAGGAATCTTAGAGGAGACAAAATGGAAGATGTAATCTTTGCAGGTACTCAATATAGAAAACCTGTAGGGCTTGCTCAAGTTTCTCTTACTTTAGATAATAGCGATTCTGACTTAGATATAGCCTATTCTCAGGTAACCGTTGCAAGAAGATTATATAGATCATGTGAAAGTGAGTATTTAATAAATAATACTGTGTGTAGATTAAAAGATGTACAAGCTTTATTTATGGATACAGGTATAGGTAAGGAAGGATATTCATTAATAGGACAAGGTAAAATTGATGCAATTTTAAGTGCTAAGTCAGAGGATAGAAGAAAGTTATTAGAAGAGGCCGCAGGTATAGTAAAATATAAAACAAGAAAAGAAGAGGCTGAGAAGAAACTAGATAACACGGAGCAAAATCTTATTAGAATAAATGATATTATTTCTACCTATGAAGAAAGGCTTCCATCCTTAGAAGAAGATTGTGAAAAAGCCAAAATATTTTTAGAAGCTTCTGAAGAGGTAAAAGTAAAGGAAGTTAATATAATCATAGATTTTTTGGAAAAGACTAAAGTTAACATAGATAGATACAACAACACAATAAATACTGTAACTGCAGATATAGAAACCTTGAAGAAAGAAAAATATGAATTAAAACTAGCTTATGAAAATAATAATGAAGAGCTAGAAGCTTTAAATAATATTTTAGAAGAAAAGAAAAAGGTTTATTATGAAAGTCAAAATAAACATCAAGGAGTAATTGGAGAAGTTAAACTCTTTGAAGAAAAAATATTACATTTAGAAGACAGTATAAATAGATTGAACAGTGAAATACTGCAAAAAAATCAATATCTTGAAGAGGCGTATTTGAAAATAGAAAACCAAAGAAAGAGTATTGCAGCCTTAAAAGAAGAAGAATTAGACATTAATAGTAAAATAGAAAAAAAACAATTAGAATTAACAAATGTATTAAATAGTGTAACTAGTGATAATAATAAATTGAAGGAATTAGAAGAGATAAAATTTAAGTACTATAATAATATTAATTCTAAAACTAGTGAAATAGATATTTTAAAAAATAATATGGAAATTAGTAGTGGAAATGTAGAAAATTTAATATTAGATGTTCAAACTTTTAAAAATTCTATATTAATAAATAACAAGACGAAAAATCATTTAATAGAAGAAGAGAATAAGGCTAGTATTAATATTGAGAAATATGAAGAGGAAGTTAAGGAAAATAGAAAAAAATTATCTAAGTGTAAGCATGACTTAGAGATCTTAGAAAAAAAATTAAAAGAAATATTGAGAGAGCAAGGAAATAAAGAAGCTAGGCTAAATGCTTTGGTAACTTTAGAGAATTCCTATGAAGGATATAATAGATCTGTAAAACTTCTAATGCAACACATAGAGAATAGTAAAGATTATAAAGCAAATGAGGATTGCTATGTACTTGGAGATATAATAAAGGTTCCAGAGAGGTTTGAAAGAGCTATAGAGATTGCTATGGGAGCTAGCATATCTAATATTGTCACCAAGGATGAACACATAGCAAAAAATCTTATTAATTACTTGAAAAGTAGTAAAATAGGAAGAGCAACCTTTATGCCTATAAATATAGTAAAGGGTAAGAACTTAGTGGTAGATAAAACTGTAAGGGATACTAAGGGCTATATAGGCATAGCTAGTGAACTTATAGAATTTGAAGATAAATTTAAGGGTGTAATCGATCAAGTTTTGGGCAAAACTCTTGTATGTGATACTATGGATAATGGACTACATATATCTAAAGTTTGTGGCTATAAATATAGAATTGTTACCTTAGATGGAGAAGTCTTTAATCCAGGGGGATCACTAACGGGAGGAAGTTATTCTAAAAATGCTAACGTAATTGGTAGAAAGAGAGAAATTGAAAAATTAACTGAGGAAGTAGAAGAAAGTCACGGAGTAGTTGCTCTTAAAAATGAAGAAATAACATCAGTTAATGTTAAGATTAAAGAACTAGATGATAGAGGTCTTAACTTAAGAGATGAAATACATTACGAGAGTATTAATATAACAAAGATTAAGGGTGAAATATCCAGGGTTACAGAAGAGGAACTAAGAAACAAAAGAGAACTTCAAAAAGCTAGCGAAAATCTGGGTAAGGAAGAGGAGAAAATTAAAGCCTTAAAAGCTAAATTAACTTTTTCAGAGCAGGAATTAACTCAGCTTAAAGATAAAGTAATAGAATTAGAAGGTCAATATGATGAGCATAACAATAAAACTAAAGGCAAAAATTTATATATAGATGCCATTAAAGATGAATTAACCTCTATAAAAATAAATAAAGCAAAGCTTTTAGAAGTTATAAGTAATAATATTCAAGAATTAGATAGGATGACCCAGGCGGTAGATATAGAGAAAAGGCTAATTGAAAGCAATTTGAAGAATATAGAAACATCCACTTTAGCTAAGGAAGAATATAGAATAAACATATCTAAAAGTACTGAAAGTACTAAGGAAATTATTAAGTTACTTAAGGAGTTAGAGCAGTTTTTCGAAGAAACCCAAGTAGAAAAGTTAAAGATAAAAGATAAAATTCCAGTTATAACTTCAAAAATTGAAGATATTGATTTACAATTAGATAAACTAGAAAAAGAAATTCATAAAAATCAGATTTCTTTAGCTAAAATTGAATCAGAAGAAGAAGTTCTATTGAAGAAGCTTAATGAAGAGTATAATCTTACCTTTGCAGAAGGATTAAGTTTTAAACTAGAGGGTTATGATATAGCTATATTAAAGAATGAAGTTGCAGAATTGAAAAAGAGAATAACTGCTCTTGGAGTAGTTAACCTAGGAGCTATAGAAGAATTTAAAGAAGTAAATGAAAAGTATACTTTTATGAGTACACAGAGGGAAGATTTAGTTAAGTCTAAGGAAGAAATAATTGAATTCATAGGCGAGATAACTGAAAAGATGAGAGATGTGTTTATGGAGAATTTTAAGCAGCTCAGGATTTACTTCAATGAGACTTTTAAGGAGTTATTTAAGGGTGGAAGTGCTGATTTAAGTCTTCAAGGTGATGATGAACTAACCTGTAAGATTGAAATAGATGTAGAGCCACCAGGAAAAAAACTTCAAAATATAAATCTACTTTCAGGAGGAGAGAAGGTTTTATCAGCCATTGCACTACTATTTGCAATACTAAAGATGAAGCCAACTCCATTCTGCATACTAGATGAGATTGAGGCAGCGTTAGATGATGCTAATGTACTTAGATATGGAGAATTTTTAAAAAAATTCTCTGAAAACATACAATTCATAGTAATAACTCACAGAAAAGGAACCATGGAAACCAGTGATATGATTTATGGAGTTACTATGGAAGAAAAGGGTGTATCTAAGGTAGTATCCATGGAATTTAATAAGAAATAAGGAGGATTAATATGTTTGGAGGATTTTTTGATAAGTTAAAACAGGGGCTTAGCAAAACTAGAAATACTATTAATGATGCAGTGACTCAAGTATTAAAACTTGCAGTTACAATAGATGATGATTTATATGAAGAACTAGAAGAAGTATTAATAACTAGTGATATAGGGGTAGAAACCTCAGTAGAAATTATTGAAAGGCTTAGAAAAAAGGTTGTTTCTGAAAGAATCAATGATACTGAAGAGATACTTCCAGCTATGAAATCTATAATTATGGATATGCTAGGAGACTATGAAACCTCAATAATACCTGAATCAACACCAGAAGTAAGATTAGTCATTGGTGTTAATGGAGTAGGCAAAACTACATCCATTGGAAAAATGGCTGCTAGAATAAAAAATAATAATTATAAGGTTTTATTAGCAGCAGCAGATACTTTTAGAGCGGCAGCTATAGATCAATTAGAAGTTTGGAGTAATAGAGCTAATGTGGATATGATAAAACATCAAGAAGGTTCAGATCCAGCAGCTGTTATATACGATGCAGTACAGGCTGCAAAGGCTAGAAAAGTTGATGTGTTAATTTGTGATACTGCAGGTAGACTTCATAATAAGAAAAATCTTATGGATGAACTTGGAAAGATCAATAGAGTTATCGATAGAGAGTATGGAGAAGCTAAAAAGGAAACTTTACTAGTTTTAGATGCTACTACTGGACAAAATGCGGTTATTCAAGCAAAACAATTTATGGAGGTATGTCCTATAGATGGTATAATTCTAACAAAGCTAGATGGTACAGCTAAGGGTGGTATAGTTATCTCTATAAAACATACTTTAAATATTCCAGTTAGATATATAGGAGTAGGAGAAGGTATAGATGATCTTCAAGAATTTAATTCTAGGGATTTTGTAGAAGCTTTATTTTAACTGTTAAGTCAGAAGTTTAGCACGTGAA